>JAJFBI010000684.1 GCA_020697385.1 Microvirga sp.
TCGCCAGTCCATAATTGGCCGATTCGGATCTGCATCGATAATACTTACTGTTGCGCCGAGGTGTACGAGCGTTGTCGCCAAGACGAGAGCAGCCGTGCTTTTCCCGGCACCGCCCTTCGGGTTGGCTACGACGACAACCGGCATCGTACCCTCACTGGCCTCTGCTCGCCCATGCCGCAATGAACTTACGTTTGCATGTAGCGGCCGGAGGCTCTCGATGTCAACTACTAGCTTCTGGCAGCTTTAGACAGCGACATAATGCGTCCAATCGCTTTGTGGCGGCGTCGGTTGCGGCCAAACGCGATCAGTAGGTCTAGACAGCCTCATAA
Source organism: Microvirga sp. (assembly GCA_020697385.1). Classification (GTDB taxonomy): domain Bacteria; phylum Pseudomonadota; class Alphaproteobacteria; order Rhizobiales; family Beijerinckiaceae; genus Microvirga. The sequence goes on from JAJFBI010000684.1 coordinate 330, forward strand.
AGGTCTGGACTGCAACCAAAAGCGTTATAAAGGTGTTGGCGGCAACATAATGCTACATATCGCTACATTAGTTCAATGACCCAGCCGAGAGGTGGCCGGAGAGTGACAAGGAGGCAGAGGCGCTAAAATACAGGCGACCAAAAGGCCGCTGAGAGACCTGAGCAGGACCTCAAGATCGACGCGGACGGCCTTCAGAGGAGGTCAGGAGAGTGAGAGTTCAACCTGGTCGACGATCGCGCGCCCGGAGCGGCAGGCGGCCGCCTCGGAGAAGGGAAGGGGACTCGTCAGCCGGCACTGCGAAACCCTTGCTCCCGCGCCGGGCTATGTGCTTGTGGCGGTGTCGCTCGCAGCTGGCGCGATCCGGCCGGGATCGCCTCAGACGGCCGGATCGCCTATTCCGGCGCAGAACAGCGTACACGATCGGGTCCGCATGTCGAAGAACACAGCCACCCATGCAGGGACTGGCAGGCCATCTCTTTCCGGCTCGGCCGAGATCGACGCCATGGTGGCGCGCACGGCACCTGCCGTGCTGATCTTGCTAGACGACGGTCTCGCCCGTCCCAGGAGCGCCATCATCGCTGCCCTTGCTGACCGCCACCCGAAAGAGGATGTCATCCGCACCCTGATGCGGCTCGCCGTCACCGGGCAGCTAGTCGAGACCGGGCGCAAGTACAGCTTGGCGCCGGCACCAGAGGCGAAAGGGGAGGGAGCCTGACCCAACGCGGAGGCCGTTGCCATACCGGCACGTTATCCGATCTTCGGCCTTTGGCCGCTCGGGAAGTGCATGGCGGCGTCTACCGCCGGCATCAGGAACTCGCGGAGGTCGCGGACCACATCTTCAAGGGAGCCGGGCTCAACCGCAAGGCCTTCGACGAACGCCGCCCATTGCCGCCGTTTCGCTTCGCCCAGTGCGAACTCCGGGCTGAGCGCGTCCGGGACCTCGGACGGGATCGGCGTGCGCCGCCGTGCGAAGGTGGCCGAGATCGCCCGCGCCAGCCGCTCGGGCGCGAGGTCGTGCGTCCCTATCAGCAGCCAGATGTCGTAGAAGTCCTTCATCCGGCTGTTCGCCCGGCCCAGCACTACCATCGCCTGGAACTTCTCCGCCACTACCGTCTCACGCGCGTAGGCGCGCAGCCGTGGCGCGGGCAGATTCAGCAGCACCGGCAGCTCCACCTCCTCGGCCCCGGGCTCCAGCGCGTCCCCGAACCCGACATCCACTACGACGTTGACCCTGGCCCCAGCGATGGTGGCGATCGTGCGCAGCCGCAGGCCGCCGTATTCCTGCGCCTCCCGAATAGGATCGATACGCAGGTTGCCGGCGTCGAAGGCTACGCCGTCGTCCACGGCCGGGACGGCGGCGAGGATCTCGCAAAAGACCTGCAGCAGGGACTCGGGGCTGGGATCGCCGAAGCCCAGCAGGTCGAGATCGCGCGTCGGCCGGTACGGGTCGGGGAGCCACGTCGCCAGCAGGATGGCGCCCTTCAGGAGAAAGCGGCTTCGGTGCGGCGAGATGCTGAGACGGTAGAGCAGGCGCTCAAGTACGAACCGCGTCAGCAAAAGGTCGAGCGGCTGGCGACGCTGGCGGGCGAGGTTCAGCAGGCGCGCCCTGGCCGAGGCACCTGGGTCGCGAAGCTTCCGCCCCTCAGCCATCGGCGGTCAGGGCCTCGAGGTAGGGCCGTATGACCTTCCAGACACCCCCTTCCGCCGCGAAGCGGGCGATGTCGGACGGGGTCGCCTTGCGCGTGCGCAGCACCTCCCTGAGCGCCGCGACGGCGGCGGCTTGGCCGACCGTGCGCCGGTAGCGGAACAGATCGGCGATCGTCTTAGCGGCCCCGAAGACCCGGACCGGAACGTCCTCGATCAGGTGTTCCTCGACCCCAGATGCAAGCCACGCCGGTGAGAAGCGGACGATTCGCAGGGGAGGGTGCTCGACCCGTGGCCGCCACTCCTTGGGACCGATCGCAAGCCAGACCCGGGCTGGGATGCGGTCGGCGAGGTCGTGGAAGGCGAGCGCGGAGAGGAGGCAAACGATGCCCCTTGGCACCAGCTTGGCTGCCTCAGCGAGGGAGTGGTGGGTGTCCAGGGGCGCGTCGGGGAGCTGGTAAAGGCCGCGGGCAAGACGCACCACCGCGCCCTGGCGTTCAAGGCGGGAAACAGTAGCCGCGGTGATCCCGACAGCGCGAAGCTCCCCAAGACGCACCATGCCGTGTTTGGCGAGCAGCGCAAGGGCGCGGTCCCGCTGCCTGCCTTCAATGCTGACTGACAGGGTTTTAATGATACAATACCTCGGAGAGGTGAGCAGGTTATGTGCGGATTTGTATCATCAAGGCCAGATCCATGCCAACGCCTGACGCGGTGCGGATACCCCGTGGCTAACTCGACACTGGGAACGTGCTGGTGGTGATGGGCGTGAGGGCGGAGAAAGTCGCGGAGCTCATCGTGGCCGCGGCAGAACCGGACCGCCGATCGCGGGCACTTGTAGCCCCGCATGGGCCGGTAGCGACCTTTGATGGCGCGGTGTGCGAGACTGGATCAGCCGCTATGTGAACAACAGCTCGACCCGGCCCCCTTGCGCAGGGTGGCACGGCTGTCGGAGACGTTGGGACATATGATGCGACCATGGATCATTGACGCCCGCGAACTCGATATCAGTCAGCCGGTCGAGCGCGACCAGATCCTAAGTACGCCCGCCATCGAGGACTTTCTCGACTTTGACAACAAGAACAAGACGGTTGTCGCGGCGCCCAAGGGCTACGGCAAGACTCTACTGATCAAGTCCAAGCGGCACAGCTACGAGGACCGCGGCTATCTGCTGATCCCGCAGAACACCATGGTCGACGTCGGTCCGGGCACGGCCCCCTCGCTGTCCCGCGACCAGGTCGCCTACATGCTCGACGAGCAGGACTTCTGGGCGACCATCTGGGAGGTCGCGATAGCACTTTCGCTGATCAAGCATCATCGGCCGCAGGTGCCGGGGCCCGACGCCCTGCCACGCCCGGAGAGTGATGCGCTCAGCACCATTGTCACAGATGCGCGATTGCTGACGCCGTTCCAAATCTTCGCACAGCTGCTTCATCTGACACCTCAGGGGTTTTTCACCGCCAAGCGGTTCCTTCAGGCGGTACTCTTACCGGCCTATGGTCAGATCCACCGTCCGACTGCGACCTTCATCGACAACATCGACGAGTTCTTCGTTCACCACATTGCCAACCGCGACAGCCACTCGACCTACCACGGCGTGCTCGAGCCGTCCTATTGGTACCATGCCCAGCTCGGGCTCGTGTCGGCCATCTATCTGCTGCGCGCGCAGAACCCGCACGCCAAGGTCTATGCCGCGATTCGCATCGAGGCATTCAACGCGCTCAGGGACCGAGTACCGAACGCGATCAACCTGCTCTCGCAGATCTCGGTGATCCACTACGACCGGGACGCCCTGATCGCCATCTTCCGGCGCAACATCGAGCTCGAGCGGGCCCGCAACCTGGCCGCGCCGGACGCCAAGGACCCGTTCGAGCGGTTCCTCGGCCCGGACTCGCGCGCCCTGCGCCATCACTTCACCG
>JAJFBI010000685.1 GCA_020697385.1 Microvirga sp.
TTCGCTGGTACGCTCGCCACTTGACCCTTGCGGACCATTGCCATGATCTCGTAGCCCGCAATTGTTCGGGAGGCCGTCATAAAGCTCTTGAAGCCCAGCCCTGGCCGGACCAAGCGTTTGATACGCCGGTGGTCCTGCTCAACGATGTTGTTATCGGGCATGAATAGGCGCGACACCTCCATCCGCATTTTAGAATGGTGAGGGATCGGTTACCCTCAGTACACCGGGATAGGGGTGTCGGGAGCACGGAAGGTGGGCAGGCCGAAAGTATCTGTGAGCTGAGAGCTCGTGTTGTTATCTGGCCGCCCCTTCGACTGGCCCGGGTGCGCTGCGAGCGCGGATCCGTAGGTGTCGTGTGGCCCACTGGCTCCCGAGGTTGACGAACCGAACAGGAGCTGGAGATGAGGATCATTGCTCTCGATGTCCATCGGTCCTTTGCTCAGATGGCAATCCTGGAGAACGGAGTTATCCGGGATGCGGGCAAGGTCGATCTTGAACGCAGCCGCCTGCTGCACTTTGCCAAGACCCTGAAGCCTGACGACGAGATCGTTCTGGAGGCGACTGGCAACACCAGTGCCATCGTGCGCCTGCTGTCGCCCTTCGTGGCGCGCGTGGTGATTGCCAATCCCAACCAAGTGCGGGCGATCGCCTGGGCCAAGGTCAAGACTGACAAGATCGATGCTCGCGTGCTGGCGAAGCTCCATGCCAGCGGGTTCCTGCCCGAAGTCTGGATGCCGGATGAGGAGACCGAGGCCCGCCGCCGTGTCTCGGCAGAACGCACCCAGCTGGTCGCGCAGATGACCCGGCTCAAGAACCGGATCCACTCGGTTCTGCATGCTCACCTGATCCCGCCCTATCCAGGGACCCTGTTCTCACAGCGCGGGAGGGCCTGGTTGGCGGCCCTCCCGCTCGCCGAGGATCAGCGTCGGGTCATCCTGCGCCATGCCGGTGAGCTGGATCGCCTCGGCGCGGAGCTTGCTGAACTGGACAAGAGCCTCGCCCAGAAGGCGCTCGATGATCCGCAGGTCAGACGGCTGATGACGATCACGGGGGTGAATGCCACGGTGGCCGTGAGTGTCCTGGCGGCGATCGGCGACATCAAACGCTTCTCCTCGCCGCAAAAGCTGGTGAGCTACTTCGGCCTCAATCCGAAGGTGCGGCAGTCGGGCGATAAGCCCGCTTATCATGGGCGCATCAGCAAACAGGGCCGGGCTCATGCCCGCTCGATGCTGGTCGAGGCAGCCTGGGTGATCTCCGGCGTACCAGGTCCTCTGCGGGCCTTCTTCGTCCGTATCAGGAACAAGCGCGGCAAGTCCGTCGCGGCAGTTGCAACGGCACGCAAGCTGGCGGTGATCGTCTGGCATATGCTGAGCAAGGATGAAGACTACACCTGGAGCCGGCCGGCGCTGCTGCAGTGGAAACTCCGCCATCTCGAACTGGCGGCGGGTCATGCGTCACGGCGCGGTGGCAGGCAAAAGGGACCGGCGGCCGCGTATAGCAACAAGGCTGTGCGTGAGGCGGAGCGGGAGATGGTGGGCCAGGCCGAAGAAGCGTACCGGCGGTTTGTGGCCACCTGGAAACAGCGAGCGCCGAAAGGGTGCTCGGGTGCCACCAATGAGGTGCGACGATCCTAAGCTGCGCGGCAGGGTTGCAACCTCACGCCCTGCTCTTCGCTCCGGGGTCACCCGAGCCCACCCAATATACCAGAAACAGCCTTGCCGATCCACTCACCGGTGGGCTTTGGCATCTTGCGTGCACTTGCCGTCTAAGCAGGACTGGCGAGCCTCTCGTCACGCCATGACGCGACCAAACCCAGATCCTGCCGTCCAATACGGGGACAGCGCCTGCCTCAAACCAACCGACGATAAGAAAAATGCTCCCACCGCCCTCGAAAACGGCTTGTCAAATACATCCGTCAGAAATTGCACCTGCCGGAGTTTGGCAAAGCGCCAGAGCTCGCCGGCACGTTTCATAGCCTTCGTGGCAACTGGATAGGCTGCATTCTTGTCGACCGTGATGGTCCGCGGATTGACCGTATGGAACTGCCCTAAAGCCTTGCGGAAAAACCGCCGGGCGGCAGCCGCATCCCGCTTGGGGGAGAGCAGGAAGTCAATGGTTTACCCGGTCGCGTCGACGGCGCGATAGAGATAGACCCACTGACCCTTCACCCGAATGTATGTTTCGTCCACCCGCCACGAGCCATTGGTCATGTGCAGGTGCGGACGAATGCGCTTGTCCAGCTCGGGAGCGTAAGCCTGGATCCAGCGGAACAGGGTCGTGTGATCCACCTGCACGCCACGATCGGAGAGCATCCGCTCGAGATCACGATAGCGGATGGGGAGCTGCAGATACCAGCGCACTGCCCATAGGATGATCTCCGCCGTGAACTGCCGACCCTTGAACGGGTTCTTGTTCTTGTGCTTCACCGTCAGTCCCTCGCAGCACCCGGCTATCATAGCTCAGGCGGGGCAAGCTACAAAGCTGCAACAGATCCGATCAGGCCGTGATCATGTCCGAGTGAAGGCGCCCCATTCACATATCGGCGGCCAGAGCCCAGTGAGACGGTCTCGCGAATCCTTAGGTCAACGCAGACCGAGGGCTCGGCTCCTTGCGCTGTTGATATGATCATCGATGGCCGCAACGGCCCGGGTGGGGTCGCGGGTCTCGATAGCTTTGATGATGGTGAGGTGCTC
>JAJFBI010000686.1 GCA_020697385.1 Microvirga sp.
GGCTACGGCAGGGATACGCTCCTCGACATCGACAACCTCGAAGGCGGCTCGGGCGCCGATACCTTCATCGGCAATGGCGAAAACAACCGCTTGGTCGGCAACGCCGGCAACGACACGCTGACCGGCGGCGGCGGCAACGACACCCTCGACGGTGGCAGCGGTCAGGACATGGCCGTGTTCTCCGGCGCGAGCGGCGAATATACGATCACCCGGGTGGACCAGACTACCGTCACCATCGCCGACAAGAACCAGAATCGGGACGGCACCGACACGCTCAAGGACGTGCGCCTGGTGAAGTTCTCGGACAAGATCATCGCCCTTACCAACAACAGTCCGACCAACGTTTTCCTGACGAGCACCTCCGCGTTCGAAGACAAGGCGGTCGGGGCCGTCGTGGGTTCGCTTGCGGGCTCCGACCCTGACGGCGATGCCCTGACCTTCAGCCTCGCCTCGAATCCAGGAGGCTTCTTCGGCCTCAACAGCAGCGGCACCGGGCTCGTTCTGCTGAAAGCGCTCGATCACGAGACGGCGGCGCAGCACACCATCATGATCCAGGCTGAGGATAAATATGGCGGCGTCTTCACCAAGACCTTCACCATCACCGTGCACAACGTCGTCGAGACGACGCCGCTGGTTCGCTATGGCACCTCGAAAGGCGAACAGCTCGTCGGTGAGTCCGGCAACGACAGGCTCTTCGGCCTGAGCGGCAACGATCAACTCTTTGGCCAACTCGGCAATGACACGCTCAGCGGAGGCAAGGGCAACGACACCCTCGTCGGCGGGGCGGGCAAAGACGTCTTCGTGTTCGATCAGAAGCCGAATGTGAAATCGAATCTCGATTACATCCAGGATTTTGCCCCGAAGGACGACACCATTCACCTGTCGCGGAAGTTCTTCACCAAGCTCTCGAAGGGGGCTTTGTCGAGCAAGGCGTTCGTCACCGGCAATCAGTTCAAGGACGAGGACGACCGGATCCTCTACTACAAGCAGGGCGGAGGCCTGTTTTACGATCCGGACGGGTCTGGATCGGCCAAGGCCATCCAATTCGCCAATCTCGCGAAGGGCTTGAAGATCAGCCACAAGGATTTCTTCGTGATCTGACGTCGGCTGGATGCTCCTTCCTGCGAGGCGCTAAAGCGCCCTCTTCAGGCCGATGCCCTCGACTTCCTCGCCGATACGGTCACCTGCGGCCTGAGCCTCGCAGGGATCGGCGCTTCTTTACGCACCCGCGCTGCCGCGGCCCTGTTCAAGGGCGTGGGCCTGTCGCTGATGGGCGTCTGGGTGCTGGTCTCGACCCTCTACCGTGTGCCAATCCAGGTGCCCCGGTTCCGGCGGAGTGAACAGAAAAAGGCCAGGCATTGCCTGGCCTTCATCATCTCAGGATTGGCCGCGAGACTTACTTCTTGGCGCGCTCGATGGCTTCAACGATCAGGCGGCGGGCTTCCTCGGCATCGCCCCAGCGGATGATCTTCGCCCACTTGCCGGGCTCGAGATCCTTGTAATGCTCGAAGAAGTGCTCGATCTGCTTGATGGTGATCTCGGGCAGGTCCGTGTAGTTCGCCACCCGGTCGTAGCGCTGGGTCAGCTTGCTCGACGGGACGGCGATGATCTTCTCGTCCTGGCCGCCGTCGTCCTCCATCACGAGAACGCCCACGGGGCGCACGTTCATGACGGCACCGGGGATGATCGCCCGGGTGTTGGCGATGAGCACGTCGCAGGGGTCGCCGTCGCCCGACAGGGTGTGGGGGATGAAGCCGTAGTTTCCGGGATACCGCATGGCAGTATAGAGGAAGCGGTCCACCACGAGGGCGCCGGATTCCTTATCCATCTCGTACTTGATGGGCTCGCCGCCGATCGGCACTTCGATGACGACGTTCACGTCGTCCGGCGGGTTCTTTCCAATCTTTAACGCGTCAAGGCGCATAGAGCTGTTCTCCGGAACGAGGCTTGAGCATCCTCAAAGGCGAGGCATCTCATGCTGGAAGAGACGCCGTGACACCGGTGAAAATGCGGCAGAAGCTGGATGTGAGAGCGGCGTCAGCCCGATGGCTGGACGACCGCTCCGGAAGCTTGGACGCTTCACTAGCCGGAGCGGGCTCCGGCAACAAGGACCGACGATTGGAAATCTTAAGGTTTTAGCCGAAAGGCGACCCTACAGCGGGCGAGCCGGCCTCAGCGGAACAGATAGGCTACCTTCGTAAGTGGCGTTCCGCCGATGCGCTCCTCGACCCGGGCGACGCTCTGCCCGCCCACGCCCTCATAGAACGCGCAGGCGCGCTCGTTAGCCTCCAGGGCCCAGACCACGATGGTGCCCAGATCCCGGTGCTGGAGGTCGTTGCGCACTGCCTTGAACAGGCGCCGCCCAAAGCCGATGCCCTGGTATTCCGGCAGGAGATAGAGCTCGTCGATCTCCCCCTTGGCCGGCAGCGAACGGTCACGGCAGCGGCCGTAAGAAGCGTAGCCGACCGCGCCCTGGCCGAGATCCAGCACCACCAGCGGGCGCCCGCGGGACACAGTGGACCGCCACCAGCCCTCGCTGCGCCGGGAGAACATCTTCTCAAGCGTCACGCCCGGAATGATGCCGGAATACGCCTCCCGCCAGGCCGCGTCGAACACCTTCGACAGAAAAGCCGCATCGTCGGGCTTGGCGTGACGGATACTGACGAGAAGGTCGCTCATGGCTTTGGCA
>JAJFBI010000687.1 GCA_020697385.1 Microvirga sp.
CTTGGGTCACACGAGACATCACCGTCTACAACCGTACAACAACTCCGGCCTGACTCTTAATCAGCGGGTCCAAGGTTCGAATCCTTGCACACCCACCAATGAAATCAGATACTTAGCCGCCATCTCAAACTGTTCTGCTTCCCAGAAAACGCGATTGGGAAGCACATGGGAAGCACGTAGGCGGCGTCTGGCGGTCCATGCCGCCGATCCGCGCCCCATCGGCCCGGCTTATCTTGCCGGGCGCGAGCGAGCCGCATCCCACGCACTCAACGGCGTCGAAAAGTTCCGAAGTGAGCCCCCGGCGTCCTCGGGCCCGCAACCTGAGCAAAGGTCGTCCTGAGGGGAGCTGCGATCAAATAGCGTTGAGGGTGCGAACGAGCATGTAGGTCGCCACAGCGAATATCATTCCGGCAAAGACAGTGTTGAGCGCCCCTTTCCGACCGGAAAGCGTCGTGGCAAAACGAGCACCGAGCAGTCCGCCTACCACGCCGCCCATGATGAACAAGCCGGCCAAGTACCAATCGACGAGGCCGGATAGGGCATAGTTCGCGGCCGTCGTCACGCCGAAGGCCGTCACCGCAATAAGCGAAGAGCCCACCGCGTTTAGGATCGGCATGCCGGTTGCTAGAATCAGCGCTGGAACGATCAAAAAGCCCCCGCCGATGCCGAAGAAGCCAGACAACGCTCCGGTAGCGAGGCCAAGCACCAGTAGTTTCGGAAAGTTCTCGCGGTTGAGCCGAACCGCGGCTGCGCCCACGCTGGCGCGGCCCTTTAGCATGAGCCCGCCCACGACCATCATCAGGACGGCGAACAGCGCCAGCAGCTTCTGCCCATCCACCATCTTGCCGAGAGTGGAGCCAAGAAAGGCGCCGGCCACCCCTGCTGCAGCAAACACGAGGGCACAACGCCACTTCACGTTTCCGGTGTAGGCGTGGTTCGCTAGGTTTGTCGCGGCGTTGGCTGCAACCGCGACTGCGCTCGTTCCGATCGCGACATGGGGACTGCCGACGCCGACGAGGTACACGAGGAGCGGGACGGCTAGAATCGACCCGCCGCCCCCCACGAGCCCGAGCGAGAAGCCAACGAGCGACCCCGAGGCTAGCCCCAGCGCTCCTTGGGTCAGCGACAGCACGAGGCGATCCTCATCTCAGGATTCCATCATGCGGCCTGAGCCTGCGGACCGTAGACAGCGCGGTTCCAGGGCGCCCGCATGAGAATGCGCGCCATGCCGCAGAAGCCGGTCACGCCCGCCGTGATCAGGCCACCGCCGACGAACGCCGGAACGACGAAAAACCAGGGCGAGACGGCAATGCCAAGCAGAGTGCCCATGAGCGCGAGGCTGCCGGCTCCGATCTGCACCTGGCGCTGCAACTCGAGTGGCTGGCGGCGGTCGGCCGAGACCGGCAGGCCGACTTTCTTCCAGGCGTCGAGCCCGCCTTCGATGATGAACGCTTCGCAGGTATCGCCGAGCTTGCCCACGAGCCGGGAAGCGTTCGCCTGCGTGCGGGCACCACTCCTGCAGTGAAAAACAACCGGCTTGCCCTCGTGAACCGCAAGATCCGCCTCATCAAGCTTGGAGAGAGGGAGATGACGGGCTCCTGGGATCTTCTCGCGCGCGTGCTCGTCGGCCTCCCGGATGTCGACTAGGATCACTCCGTCGTCGACGAGAAGCTTTGCCTCGGACGGAGAGAGTGAGGGAAGTGTCATATTGGCTCCTTTGTTCCTACGCTCGGTAGCCCTTGCGGGGCTGGCAGAACAGCTTGTGCAGAGTGGCGAAGAGTTGCTCGATCCTGGTGTCGGAAATGCGATACCAGAGCGTCTGGCTCTCGCGGCGGAAAGTGACGAGACCCTCGTTTCGCATCTTGGCGAGATGCTGCGATAAGGCTGATTGGGAGAGGCCGACAGCTTCGGCAAGCGAGTTCACATTGGCTTCGCCCCACTCGACGAGCTTGCACAGGATCAGCAGGCGCCGTTCATTGGCGAGCGCGCGGAGGATGTCCGCGACCTCCGCCGCTTTTTCCTCCAGCACCTCCGGATCGAAGCCCTTGTTTGCCACGATGCTGCCCTCTCCTTAGACCTTGCTTATTTAGGCATGCCTCATATATGCGTCAAGGCGCGACGCTTAAGAGGAGGAAAAGGCTATGGCGGGACCACCCATCATTAGGGCATTCTTCGACGAGCCGACGAACACGGTCAGCTATCTCGTCGCCGACCCAACAACGAGGAAGGCGGCCGTCATCGATCCCGTGCTCGACTACGACCACAACTCCGGGACGGTCGACACGCGCTCTGTTCAAGCCATTCTTGAGGCAGCTGATGAGGCCGGTTCCATCATCGTGTGGACGCTTGAGACCCATGCCCACGCCGACCACCTTTCGGGCTCCCCTTACATCAAGGCGAAGACCGGCGCGCTGATTGGAATCGGCGAGCACATCAAAGAGGTTCAGCGGATTTTCCGCCCGGTGTTCAACGCCACTGATCTGAAGAGCGACGGCAGCGATTTCGATCACCTATTTAAGGACGGCGAGCGATTCAGCATCGGCGCGCTCGAGGCGGAGGTGATCTATACACCCGGGCACACTCCAGCGGACGTCACCTATAAGATCGCGGACGCGGCATTCGTCGGTGACACCTTATTCATGCCGGACTACGGCACGGCTCGCGCGGATTTCCCCGGCGGAGACGCCC
>JAJFBI010000688.1 GCA_020697385.1 Microvirga sp.
TTCGACAAGATCATGGGCGCGAACGTGAAGAGCAATCTCTGGCTCTGCAACCTCGTCATGCCGGAGATGGGCGAGCGCGGTGGCGGGGCGGTGGTGATCGTCTCATCGATCGCGGGCCTGCGCGGCACGGGCGTGATCGGCGGCTACGGCATCTCGAAGGCGGCGGACTTTGCCCTTGCGCGCAATCTCGCGGTGGAGTGGGGCCCTCAGAACGTGCGCATCAACTGCATCGCGCCGGGCCTGGTCAAGACGGATTTCGCCCGCGCCTTGTGGGAAGACCCGCAGGCTCTGGAGCAGCGCAACAGCCAGACGCCTCTGCGCCGGATCGGCACGCCCGACGAGATCGGCCCCGTGGCGGCCTTCCTGGCCTCGTCGGCATCGAGCTTCATGACGGGACAGACCGTGGTCGTGGACGGCGGCGTCACGATTGCATGACAAAGGTGGAACAGGAGGGGCGCGATCCCGTTCCACTCCTGATTTCATCAGCGACATGAGCCTATGGGAAACCTGCTTCGCATCATCCTCGCCATTCTCCTGCCTCCGGTCGGCGTGTTCTTCACCGTCGGCCTGGGCGGCCAGTTCTGGCTCAACATCCTGCTGACGATCCTGGGCTACATTCCCGGCATCGTCCACGCAGTCTGGATCATCGCGCGGCGGAACCCTTCGGCCTATCGCTGAAGCCCTTAGCCTCTCCTGGTGCTGGAGCGCACACCGCAGGATATATCAACCGAACAGAGTTCAGTTTCGGCCGTTTCTCTCATGCAGGCAGCGAGATCCTTGCTGCCTCGACGAGAGCAGACCTTTATGACGATTTTCGATCCCATCTCCGGCCGTCAGATCATCATTGATCTTTCAGGAAAGCTAGACCGGTCGATTGTTCGACAGGAATGCTTCACCGGAGGAGAGCAACAGCTTCGCGCAGGCCAAGCATCGCGCGCAGGAGAAGGATTGAAGTCTCCTGAACTGCCGTCTCGAAACCATTCCCGTAAGCGCTGCAAAGCGTGAGTGCTTGAAAAAGGTCATTCACAGCGAGAATGTGAGATCCTTTTTGGGTGTGAGGCAAGGTGCCGCGATGCGGCTGTGGGTTGGAACCGCCTTGGTCATCGGACGTTACGTCGCGATCACCTAAGGAATTGAACCCATGAGAAAATTTGCCCTTTTGGCTGTAGCTGCCATCGGTTCTGGTCTCCTTGTCGGCACGCCCTTGATGGCGCAACCGGCCATTCAGTTCGGCATCGGTCCCGATGGTCGCCCGCAGATCGGCGTTCGTGATCCTCAGCAGGAGGAACGCGAGCGGCGCGAGCGGTGGCGCGAGCGGCGCGAGGCTGAGCGTGCCTACGAGCAGGGTCGGCGTGATGCGCGCCGCGACGAGCGGCGCTATGGCGCTTACGAGGAAACCTGCCGGAATGTCACCATCGTGGAAGAGGACCGTTGGGGCCGTTCTGTCACCCGGCGCGTCCGCCGCTGCGATTGATGGCCCCGGGCCCTCGCATGAAAGCCGGACTTCCGGTACGTGCGAGGGTTCTTTCCTGAACGTCGATTTGTCTGCCAGGGTTAGTCTGAGGTTAACACCTCAGCTCCTAGGATCGAGGCTCCAACGTAAAGGAGCCTCACGATGCGTATCCTCAAAAACTCGCTGATCCTGCTTGTGTCGGCTTCCGTGCTTGGCCCGTTCTTCGTGATCTCAGCCTACGCCACGACGATCCTGGCATCCGCCTTCATTGGCCAGTAGGTTCATTCAGCGATATCGAACGCCCAGGTAATGATGGGCGAGCAACCTCTCGTGGTCGCCCGCGACAGCATGCTGCTCTATCAGATGCTTTGATTGTCCAAGAGAGACTGCCTGTAGCGTCTACCTCCTGCTCCATGAGAGCTAAGGAGTGGCGCACCCGACACGATTCGAACGTGTGACCTTTGCCTTCGGAGGGCAACGCTCTATCCAGCTGAGCTACGGGTGCTTGCGGCGATGGGCCTTCACTTTCCCTACCCGATTACGGGCTTGAGGGCAACCTCTCCGCTCGCGAGGCCTGCAGGGGCGAGGAGCCAGCCGGCGGCAGGACCAGGGCGAGGTCGGCCTCGCTCATGATCCGGAACTGTCCCGGCGCCAGATCCTCCGGCAGGTCGAGGGCGCCGATCCGGTTGCGGTGCAGGGCGGTGACGTGGTTGCCGGCGGCCGCGAACATACGCCTGACCTGATGGTAGCGCCCTTCCGTCACCGTGACATGGGCACTCGTCGGGGAGAGGGCCTCCATCTGCGCTGGCAGAAGCGGTTTGTCCTCGCCCTCCAGCATCAGGGAGCCAGAGGCGAAGATCTCGGCCTCGTCTCCCCGCAGGGGTCGATCGAGAGTCACATGGTAGCGCTTGGAAACATTCGCGCGGGGCGAGATGATCCGATGGAGGAGGTTGCCGTCGTCGGTCATGAGCAGCAGCCCCGACGTTTCCTTGTCGAGTCTCCCGACAGTCGAGAGCGCCGGGTCGCGCCGGCGCCAGCGGTCGGGCAGCAGGCTGTAGACCAGGGGGCCTGCCTCCTTGTGCGAGCAGGTGACGCCCAAGGGCTTGTGCAGCATCAGGACGATGCCCGGCGGCGGATCGAGGGGCTTGCCTTGGACCTGCATCCGCTCTGAGAGATCGCGGGTGACAGTGATGCGCTGATCGGAATCCTCAATCTCTTCCCCGTCCAGGATCAC
>JAJFBI010000689.1 GCA_020697385.1 Microvirga sp.
CGCGGTTCTCGAACCAATGCGCCACGAGAATGCGGATGGCGAGCTTCAGGGTCGCGGGCACTGCCTCCGCATTCGTGCCGAAGCCGGCGCGCAGCTCGACCGAGATGCCGTTGCGGATTCTGCCCGGCTCAGGCGCATTTTTGACGATGATGCGCGGCGGATCGCTCATGGCATCCGCCTCGAACACCTCGTTCGGCAGCTCGCTCACGCCGCCCGATGCACCCGTGATCCTGATGGCATCCAGCGCGATGAGCGGCGCGAGCGGCAGCAGGATCACGCCGTCGCGGGGCCAGCGGTCGAGCACCACGCGCCAGCTTTGCTCGATGAGGATCCGCCGGGACGCCGCCTCGACCGTGAGCCTGGCCGCCTTGATGAGGCCTGAAATCAGGTCATCCTGCGCGGTCTCGTCCTCGTCGACGCGCAGATAGGCCTTCATCTCGGCGAGAGTGATGGGCTCGACGGCAGGGCCGCTGACGAATATGGGAATCATCGGAACAAAGGATCCTTGTGCTGTCATGAAACGTCTGATCACGCTCTGTCTTGCGCTGGCGCTGCCTGCTGCGGGCGCCCACGCCATCGTCGGCGGCCAGCCGGATGAGGGCCCGCTGTCGCGACAGAGCGTGATGGTGTTGAGCTCGAACGGGGGCGTGTGCTCCGCCGTGGTGCTGGCGCCCGACGTGGTGCTCACCGCCGCCCATTGCGTCATGGGGGCCGCCGAGCACCGGGTGCATTTCCGCGACGAGGCGGGCGAGCCCGTGCTCATCGTGCCGGCCGCGAAGGCCGTGCATTCCGGCTACAACGCAAAAGCCGTCGAGACGCGCCAGCGCTCCATCGACCTGGCGCTCGTTCGCATTCCCGAGGCCCTGCCCGCACGGTTCGAGCGGGCGACGCTCAGCGCTTTGAGGGTGCCCGAGAACACGTTTGTCACCGTCGGCGGATATGGCCTTGCGCGAGAGGGAGACGCCAAGACCACCGGCACCTTCCGCACTGCGTCGCTCACGGCCGTCGAGCCCTATGGACCGAGCAGGATTCTGCTCTGGGCCGAAGGATCGGGGTCTGCCAGCGCCTGCCAGGGCGATTCCGGCGGACCCATGGCATCCGGAGCCACAGTCGCGGCGATCACGAGTTGGGCCGCGCCGGCCAAGGGCCGAAGCTGTGGAGGCCTGACGCAGGGCATCCTCGTCGGCCCGCAGCGGGAATGGATCGACCGGGTTCTCAAGGGCTGGAACCGTGCGGCGTTGTGGAGCAGCAACGGTGATTAGACTTTTGTAAAGGGCCGGAACTATCCTGATTGCCCAATTCTTGCCGTTTCACACGCCCCTCCCCTCATGGCATGATCCTTAAGATGCGCGCATTGCCGATTCTCGCCCTAGCTGCCTTCACCTTTATTGCGAGCCCGGCCTGGGCCATCCTTCAGGGCGCGCCTTCCCGCGATCCGAACGGGCTGCGCCGCTCGGTGGTCTCCATCGAGAACTCCCTGGGCGAGCTCTGCTCGGGCGTGATCGTCGGGCCCGATCTCGTGCTGACGGCGGCCCATTGCGTGATCGACCGCGCCGCTTATCGCGTGACCGCTCTCACACGCGCGTTCCGGCCGCAGCGCTTCAACGTCGCCGCGCTCGCCATCCACCCGACCTTCGTGGCCGGCACCACGCCGCGCACGCAGCCGGGCATCGATCTCGCGGTCGTCAAACTCGATCGCCCCCTCGGCCCCGACTTCTTGGCCCTCGACCCAGCCCAGGCCAGACGCATCGATGTGGGCGACGGCGTGACGATCGCCGGCTACGGGGTGCTCACGGAGCGCGCCCGCGGTACGGCCCGGACGCTGCGCCAGACCAATCTCGTGTCGCTCGGCCCCATCGAGGTCGCGAACCGCGTCCTCATCGTCGCCGACCGCAACCGCCTCGCCGAGACCTCGGGCGCGGGTGCCTGCCGGGGCGATTCCGGCGGCCCGATCCTTGCTGCCACCCAGAGCGGCTACCAGCTCTATGGCATCACGAGCTGGTCGAGCGGCGCCCTGCGCTCGCCCCGGCCGACCGCCTGCGGCGGCCTCACGGCCGTGACGCCCGTGGTGGAGCACCTGCGCTGGATCGTCGGCAGCATGCAGGGTCTCAACGCCGCGTGGGCGGGGAACTGAGTACACCCTCCACGTCATCACCGGCCTCGTGCCGGTGATCCCCGTCTTGTCTTCCTCTGCCCTCATCCTGAGGAGCATCCAGAGAGCACTGGATCCTCCTTCGAGACGGCGCTCACGCGCCTCCTCAGGATGAGGTGAATGTTTCCTAAAACGTGGATGGCCGGGACAAGCCCGGCCATGACGTGCGTCGGTGTGACGACACCGAGGAGTTAAGCCGCAAACTTCAGCAGCTTGATCGCTGCGTAGTCCTGCACGCCGCCGCCCACGCGCTTGGTGGTGTAGAACAGCACGTAGGGCTTGGCGGAATACGGATCGCGCAGCACGCGCATGCCGGCGCGATCCACGATGAGGTAGCCGCGCTTGAAGTCGCCGAACGAGATGGCGCATTTGTTCAGCGCGATGTCCGGCATGTCCTCCACCTCGACCACGGGGAAGCCCATCAGCGTCGCCGCCTGGCCGATGCTCGCGGGCGGCGCCCAGAGATACCCGCCGTTGTCGTCCTTGAAGCGGCGGATCGCGCTCTGCGTCTTGCGGTTCATCACGAAGGA
>JAJFBI010000077.1 GCA_020697385.1 Microvirga sp.
TGGGCTGACAGCGCTCGAGTCTTCAGGACGTGCGCTTGCGCCGGGTTTTCTTCTGAATGCCACCTTCCCCGGCTGGCTGTTCACTCAAGGCTTCCACGGCTACGGCAGGAGGCGCATTCTCGACCGTCGTGGAGGATTGCTCTTGCTGGCTGTGGTTCAGCTCACGCTCTGCCCTGTACCAGTGATCGTGCGGATCGCCTGCTCGTCCCTCGTTCTCCCACAACTCATAGGCTTTCTGACGGATGGCCTCCTCGCTGGCGCCTGATTGGCGATACTTCTGGTGACTGCCATTCGGGTCATCGAAAATTTGGCGGCCGAGATCGAGTCCGATGCGAGGGGTCGCATCAGGTCCGGTTTTGTCCTGGGTCATGATGGCTCCTCTCCTTCAGGAATAGGGACAATGCCGGGTGTGGGAACATGTTTCCAACTGGAGGCGCCAGTGTCGGCGTTGTTTATGAAGGGGACGCTGTCGTGAGCACCCTCTTCACAGATCCAGCGCCGATGGCAGCCAGGATGCGGAATTATTCAAGAACGGGTTTCCATTTACCCATGGAAGAAGTTGGTATTGTAGAGAACAGACATGGAGGCTTGGATGACCAAAGACGATCTGGCTCAGAAGCTTGACCATATGGACCCCGGCGCGACCCTCACGGTTCCGGAAGACATGCTGGCGCAAATGTTCGGTGAGGTCACGCTCTCATACGAATCCCACGAGGCTCTCAGACGCATTGCGGACTTTGCGCTCGAACACCGCTGCACATTTGCGTTTCATGAACACGAAGGGGCAGTCCCCTGCTTTCGGAGAGACGACGTCTTTTGAGGGGTGGGGAGCCGAAGGACCGACTATCCCCACCGCAACAGGATCGTGCTCAGGGGTGGAAGCATGAGGTTCAGCGAGAAGGGGCGCCCATGGGAGGAAACGTCCTCGGCCTGAAGAGCGCCGCCATTGCCGAAGTTGCTGCCGCCGTAGATCCCTGCATCGGTGTTGAGAATTTCCTGCCAGAGGCCGGCTTTTGGCACGCCGATGCGATAGGATAGCCTCGGAACGGGCGTCATGTTGCTGACGGCGAGGATGATCGAACCTCCATCCTTCGCCAGCCGCAGCATAGCAAACACCGAGTTCCCGGAATCGTCTACCACCGCCCACTCGAAGCCTCTCGGATCGGCGTCGGTACCATGGAGGGCCGGCTCAGTTGCATAAATGCGGTTGAGATCACGGATGAGCCTCTGAACCCCGGCATGCCGTGGAAAGTCCAGCAGGTCCCACGAGATCGAAGCATCGTGGTTCCACTCCCGCTCCTGGGCGATCTCGCCCCCCATGAAGAGGAGCTTCTTGCCGGGGTGAGCCCACATGTACCCGAAATAGGCGCGAAGATTTGCAAAACGCTGCCACTCATCGCCCGGCATCTTCCGGATCAGCGATCCCTTTCCATGCACGACCTCGTCGTGCGACAGGGGAAGGATGAAGCGTTCGGTAAAGGCATAAACCATGCCGAACGTGAAAGCGCCGTGGTTATAGCTCCGGTAGACGGGATCCTGCTCCACGTAGTGAAGCGTGTCGTGCATCCAGCCCATGTTCCACTTGAACGTGAAGCCGAGCCCGCCCTCCTCGGCTGGCTGCGTCACGCCCGGCCAAGCGGTGGATTCCTCCGCGATGGTGATGGCACCATGGCATCTTTGAGTGACGATGCTGTTCAGGTGCCTGAAGAACTCGATGGCCTCAAGGTTTTCCCTTCCGCCATACTTGTTCGGAATCCACTCCTCCGCCTTTCGACTGTAGTCGCGGTAGAGCATCGATGCGACGGCATCGACCCGGAGGGCATCGATATGGAAGCGCTCCAGCCAATGAAGCGCGCTGGCGATGAGGAAGCCCTTCACCTCGTTGCGACCGAGGTTGTAGATCAGGGTGTTCCAATCCTGGTGGAACCCTTCCCTGGGATCCTGATGCTCGTAGAGTGCCGTCCCGTCGAATTGCGCAAGGCCCCAGACATCGGTTGGGAAATGGGCCGGAACCCAGTCGAGGATCACGCCTAGACCGGCTTCGTGGCAGCGATTCACGAATTCCGCAAAATCCTCAGGAGTTCCGTACCGACCCGTGGGGGCGAAAAGGCCGAGCGGCTGATAGCCCCAGGAGCCGCCGAATGGATATTCGGTGATCGGCAGAAGCTCGATGTGGGTGAAGCCCAGTCCCGACACATAGGGAATCAGACGATCCGCCAACTCGGTCCAGTCGAGACTGCGGTTCCCCTCCTGCTCCAGCCTCATCCACGAGCCGGCATGGACCTCATAAACCGAGATAGGCGAGGCCGCCGTCTGACGCCCGGCTCTTGAGCTCATCCACTCGGAATCCGTCCACCGGAAAGGCTCCGACCGAGCGACGACGGATGCAGAGCCGGGAGCGGCCTCGGCCGCGCGCGCAATAGGATCGGCCTTCTGCGGCAGCAGCTGTCCGTGCGGCCCGACCACTTCGAACTTGTAGCGCTCGCCAGGGCCAAGACGCGGAACAAAGAGTTCCCAAACCCCCGCCTCCCGACGCAGGCGCATGGGATTACGCCGTCCATCCCACGCGTTGAAGTCCCCCACCACGGAGACACGTCGGGCATTGGGCGCCCAGACGGCAAAGCGTACTCCGGGCACATTGTCGATAGTCATGGGTTGTGCGCCGAGCACGGAGCCGAGCTCGTAATGGGTGCCCTGCCCGATCAGGTGGAGATCGAGGTCACCGAGGAGCAAGCCAAAGCTGTAGGGATCCTCCAGTTCCTGCACGGCATCGGGCCAGTGGACGCGCAGCCTGTAGGGATCCTGACGGTCGAGCCTTCCGGCAAACAGCCCATCCGCATGCACGAGCTGGAGCCGGTCAGGCTCACCATCCGTCTGCCGCCGCAGAACTTCGACGGACTCAGCTCCCGGCATGAAAACGCGAACTATGCTTCCGCCGCCTGCGGGATGCTGACCGAGGATCGAGAACGGATCGCCAAGCCGCCCTTCGACCAAAGCCTGAACACTGCTTGGCTCGATGCCAACAAGGAGATCGTCACGTCCGGGCTTCATTCATGTCCTCCGCGGCCCGCTTCTGCGAGGCGATGCACAATGTCGGACAAACCCTGGAGCGGGATCGCCAGCCATTTCGGGCGATTTGAGGCCTCATACTGGACCTCGTAGGCAGCCTTCTCCAACAGGAACAAATCAAGAAGGGAACGGTGCCTGTCAGGTGAGAGCCCAAGCTGTGGGGCTTGAGCAGTAGCATCCCAGTAGGCATTCAGGAAAGCCTTTTGAGCTCCTGCATAGAAGTTCTTGAGCAGCGTCCCCCGGACGTCCCGGAACTGTGCGGACGAGATATCCTCGTCGGGCATCGACGCCGTGACGGCCACGTAGTCGAGGGAGCGCAACAGACCGGCCACGTCGCGGAGCGGGCTCGTCTTTGCTCGCCTTTCCTCCAGCTCGCGTACGGGCTCGCCTTCGAAGTCGATGATGTAGGCATCGCCCTGAGCAACAAGAACCTGACCGAAATGGAAGTCGCCATGAATGCGTGTCAGCAGCGTTCCGCTGCCACTCTCCGCAAGCCGGTCGACTGCCGCGATGAGTTCGTCACGTCGTTCAAGGATGCGATCCGCAAGCGCACCGGTTTCGGGGTCGAGTTCTCCACGGGTTCTGCTCAGGATATCGAGAGCAGACACGAGTTGCTCCTGAGCCCTCGTTTTCCAACCGTCGATGTCTCCCGCACCAGCCTCGACTGGCGCGAAGGCCTGATCGTCCGTCTGCGCGGCCAGGGCCACATGCAACTCACCGAGGCGCTGTCCCACGACTTCGGCAAAGTTCTCAAGGGTGGTGAAGATCCCCTCCTCTGGAACCGCTTCGTTCTCGATCAACTCATACTCATCGAGGGTGCGCTTCAGGTTCTCGAGCATCCAGTTCCAGGCATCGCCCTGGTTACGGATGGCACCCTGGACGATCGCAAGGGTGTGTGGAGTCCCATCCTCGGAGACCCGAAGCACCTCTCCGAGAAGCGGGGCGGAGTTCTGGTACCCGACCTTCGTCAGGTATTGCGTCATCTCCGCTTCCGGATGAGTGCCGGCAAACACGCGGCGAACGAGCTTGATCATCGCGAGGTCGCCTATGATCAAGGAACTGTTCGACTGCTCGGCCGAGAGCCAGCGGATCGAGGCATCCTGCGTAACCTGCATGCAGTCGAGCTCGGGAGTGCCCTCGAACCGGATCTCCCCGTCCGGCGTATCTATCTTGGACCTCTCGCACAGGGCCTGCAGAACCGCGTGCGCCCACCGGTCGACGGCAAAGCCATCAGTCAGGAAGCCCACACGAGGCCCCCTGCGAACCCGAGCCAGAGCGAGTTGCTGCGGCAGGGGCAGCCCACCGGCGCTTTCCCACGCGATGCCGAGAGGCATGAAATAACGCTCCGTGCGCTTGCCAACGCTCGCCTCGACCTCCGCCATCAGTACATCTTCGGCAAACGGCATCGGCACCGTCCACGGAATGCGCGCCTCATGCAGGGTTTCGTTCTTGGAGGCGAACCAGCGCCGGATCGGCAGGTAGCTGGGCAGGATATCCTGAGCGACCAGCTGCTTGTGCCGCTCATCCAATCCGCCCTGCAGGCCGCTTCGCAGAACCAGGGTCTCGAACTCGGTCAACTGCTCGGGTGGCGCTGTCCGCCATTGCGGACTGTCGACTTCCGTCGTGAGCTGGAACCAGTAGAAGCCGTAAGGTGGAAGTGTCAGCAGGTAGGTCAGCTGACCGATGGGCGGGAATGGCGACGGGCCCGTCATTTCGACGGGAACCCGACCGGCAAAGGCCGACAGATCGAGCTCAACGGCTTGCGGCGTCCGCGACAGGTTCGCGACGCACAGGATGGTCTCACCGTCATGTTCGCGTAGATAGGCCAGGACCTTGCGGTTGGACGGATAGAGTAGCCGGAACGTGCCACGCCCGAAGGCATGATGATTGCGGCGCAGCATCAGCATACGGCGCATCCAGTTCAGGAGCGAGTGCTGGTCTCGGCTCTGCGCCTCCACATTGACGGATTCGAAGCCATAGACCGGGTCCATGATTGCCGGCAGCACGAGGCTTGCCGGATCTGCCCTTGAGAAACCACCATTGCGATCGGGCGACCATTGCATGGGCGTGCGGACGCCGTCACGGTCTCCGAGATAGATGTTGTCGCCCATCCCTATCTCGTCGCCATAATAGACCACGGGCGTTCCGGGCATGGACAGAAGGAGCGCGTTCATCAGCTCGATACGCCGGCGATCCCGCTGCATGAGGGGCGCCAGTCTGCGACGAATGCCGAGATTGATGCGGGCGCGCCTGTCTGCCGCGTATGTGTTCCAGAGATAATCGCGCTCCTCGTCTGTAACCATCTCAAGCGTCAGTTCGTCATGGTTTCGCAGAAAGATCGCCCATTGGCAGTTCTCGGGAATTTCCGGGGTCTGACGCAGGATATCCGTGATGGGGAACCGGTCCTCCTTGGCGATAGCCATGTACATCCGCGGCATCAGCGGGAAATGGAAGGCCATATGGCATTCGTCGCCATCGCCGAAATATTCCTGCGTATCCTCCGGCCACTGATTGGCCTCGGCCAAGAGCAAACGGTCCGGATAAGCGGCATCGAGCGCGGCGCGAATCTTCTTGAGAACCACGTGGGTCTCCGGGAGGTTCTCGTTGTTGGTACCCTCCCGTTCCACGAGATAGGGAATGGCGTCGAGGCGTAGTCCGTCGATCCCCATGTCGAGCCAGAACCGCATGACGCTCAGGACTTCCTTGAGGACACGCGGGTTGTCGAAGTTCAAATCCGGCTGATGCGAGTAGAAACGATGCCAGAAATAGGCCCCTGCCGCTTGATCCCAGGTCCAGTTCGATTTTTCGGTATCCAGAAAGATGATCCGGGTCTCGGGATACTTCTGGTCCGTGTCGGACCAGACATAGAAGTCGCGTTCGCGCGAGCCGGGCTTTGCGTTCCGGGCACGCTGGAACCAGGGATGCTGATCGGAGGTGTGATTGATCACCAGTTCGGTGATCACGCGCAGACCCCGGGCATGAGCTTCGCGGACGAACGTCTTGAATTCCTTCAGGGTGCCGTAGTCGGAGCTGACATCGCGATACTCCGCGATGTCATAGCCGTCATCGAGACGGGGCGACGGATAGAAGGGCAGCAGCCAGATGGTGTTGACGCCCAGCGATGCGATGTAGTCCAGCTTGGCGAGAAGCCCTGCGAAGTCCCCGATGCCGTCATTGTTGGCATCGAAGAACGACTTCACATGCAGTTGGTAAATGATCGCATCCTTGTACCAAAGCGGATCGGTTCCAAGGGACGTGTCGCTCTTGAGAGACGTGTCGTTCTTCTTGAGCATTCTTGTCAGTCCTTAGGGGCAATGCGCCAAATCGAGAAAGGAATTTCGCCTGGATCGCAGCGGATGCGCTGATACTTGCCCGACCAGGTGAAGCGGTGGTGACGCACGAGATCCTCGACAGCCAAGGAACCGTGATCCGGGAGGCCGAACTTCCAGAGGGGCAACTCCACGTCGGCTTCCTGCACGTTGTGCGGATCGAGGCTGACGGCCACGAGCAGGACGTTCTCGCGTCCCGGGGTCGATTTCTCGTAGAAAAGGATCTGGTCGTTCCAGGCGTCGAGGAACGAGACATTGAGATGTGAATGCAGGGCCGGATTGTCGCGGCGGATCCGATTCAGGATCGAGATTTCCCGGATGATGTTGCCAGGCCGGTCCCAATCCCACGCGCGGATCTCGTACTTCTCGCTGTCGGCGTATTCCTTCTTCTTGACGTCCGGCCGGCCTTCGCAAAGCTCGAAACCGCTGTACATCCCCCAGAGTCCGGAGAGCGTCGTCGCAAGGGCCGCGCGGATCAGATAGGCGGAGCGGGGCGCATTCTGCAGGAAATCCGGGTTGATGTCGGGTGTATTGACGAAGAAATGCGGCCTGAAAAAATCTTTCGGCGCTGTCTGCGAAAGCTCGGTCAGGTATTCCGCCATCTCCCACTTTTCATTGCGCCATGTGAAGTAGGTGTAGGATTGCGAGAACCCGATCTTGGCGAGCCGGTACATGATCTTCGGCCGCGTGAAGGCTTCCGACAGGAAGGCCACGTCCGGATGGTCTCGACGCACTTCCCCGATCAGCCACTCCCAGAAGGGAAATGGCTTCGTATGCGGATTGTCGATGCGGAAGAGCTTCACGCCCTGCTCGACCCAAAGCAGGATGGTATCACGCAGCTCGAGCCAGAGGGACGGCATCGCGCCCTTGGCATAGAAGTCCACGTTGACGATGTCCTCGTACTTCTTGGGCGGATTCTCGGCGTACTTGATCGTTCCATCCGGCCGCCAGTCGAACCAGTCCGGATGCTCCTTCAGCCATGGATGGTCCGGGGAGGCCTGAACTGCGATGTCCAGCGCCAGCTCCAGCCCGTGATCGGCTGCCGCCGCGACGAGACGGCGGAAATCCTCGAAGGTCCCGAGCTCAGGGTGAATGGCATCGTGACCGCCTGCCTCGGAGCCGATGGCATAAGGGCTTCCCGGATCGTCCGGCCCCGCGTTGAGGCTGTTGTTGGGTCCTTTGCGATGTGTTCGCCCGATGGGGTGGATCGGCGTCATGTAGAGAACGTCGAAGCCCATATCGCGGATATACGGCAGCTTGCGGATCACATCGTCGAACGTGCCATGGCGGTTAGGATCATCGCTCATGGAGCGCGGGAACAGCTCATACCAGCTCGCAAACCCGGCCGCCGTACGTTCGGCATCGACGGGGATCGCCTCGGAGCGCTCCATGAACGGCCGCCGGTCCGCCGCCGCCATGATCTCCGACGTCTCCGGCGCCAGTAGGATCTCAAGTCGGGCATCGTAGTCCGCCTCTACGAGACTGCCGGCCAGCGCGTGGACGCGACCGGCACTGTCTCCCTCGGTCTCAACCCTCGCCTCTTCGATCAGGAGCCGCCCCTCCTCCAGCTCCAGGGTCACGTCGAGGCCGGCCGCGTATTTCTTCTCCAACTCCGAACGGAAGATGGCAAAGGGGTCACGCCATGCCAGCACGGCGAATTCATGCCGGCCGAGTCGCTCCAGCGGGAATTCCGCGCTCCAGCGATCATTGACCAGGAGCGTCATGCGGGCTTCGCGCCACTGCTCCTCATCGACCGCCCTCCAAGCCAACGCAGCCACCAAGGGATCGTGACCATCACCGAAGATATCGGCCTCCACCCTGACCACTTCACCCACGATCCGCTTGACCGGGAACTCGCCACCATCGACGGCAGGTGTGAGATTCTCGATGACAAGCCGTGGTGCCACGATCGCTTGGTCGATAGCCGGCACCGAAACCGCTCCTTGGATTGGCCTCGGCGGACGTCCTTCCAGGATCCGGACTTCTCCTGGATCGAGCCTGACCGTCGTTGCGGGCGTGAGTTCGAGCCCACCCTCGTCCACTTCGCGAAAGGGCATGAACTGGGCCCCGCTCTCCGACACCAGGAACGCACCTTTAGCCTGAGCGGTTCGGCGAAGATCGGCATTTGCGATGATCAGGCGGGCTGCATTGCTTTGCCGCACATCCTCAGCGTCGGTTCTCAGCACAGCGGTCACGGGGGACGCATGCCCCACCACCAGATGCACAGGCTTGCGGACGAAGGGCTCATCATCGCGCGCGAGCAAACGGTTCGCTGCGCGGACCTCTTCCGTGAGATCGAAGCTGCCCCGCTCCCGCAACCCTCTCAGCCCCGCACCATCGCCGCGGGTTGGATCGAACCTGTCCCGGCAGCCGAACTCGAACCCCATGGGCACGAGGATTCCATCGCCCAAGGATGCGGCAAGCCGCAATGCGCGGGTCGCGCGCCGCTCCAGCACATCGAGCGGTTCGACCTCATGGGTGATGCGCTTCTCGAAGGGAACCTCCGGGAAGGCAATCTCGTAGCCGATACCTCTCAGCTGTTCGTGCTCGTCGGCAATCCAGCTTTCCTTCAGGTCCCACCAGCACAGCGAAGAAAATGTCCCGTCGAAACCGACACCGTGGAGCGTCTGCCGCGCCTGGTAGTTCGCTCCGGGAGTCCAGGCCAGAAAACGTGTCTCGGGCGCGTCTTCCCTGATGTCCGCGATGAACCGCCTCAAGGCTGATGCGGGGGCCCTGTCCCAGTGGAGACAGCGAAAGCCGGAGACCCCCGCTTGCGTGAGGACCAGCAGGCGTTCGGCAAGCATCCTGAGATGGGGATGATGGTCCCGATCATCGTCGTCGAACGGGACGAGGACCGCTTCCCTTTCAGCAGGGTCCTGGCGGGGATCGAACGTATCCGGGCTTGAGGCG
>JAJFBI010000078.1 GCA_020697385.1 Microvirga sp.
GCAGCCGCGGATGACGCAGGTTCCGCCGACCCGGTACTCCTCGGCCAGCATTACCTTCGCGCCATAGCCGGCCGCGATCCGGGCCGCGCGCACGCCGCCCGACCCGCCTCCGATGACGAAGAGATCAACATCGAATGAGGTCATGGCGCGGTCTCCGGTCAAATTGCGTGTTCAACAAATCATATAGGCAGTGCCTGCGGGCAGCACCGCCCAAAAGCCCTGCTCCGAACGCATGGCTGTCCGCCTGATGGCGTAGCTCTTACGCCAAGGTTCAACAGCGATAAAGAAGCAAGCGCTTGCCGCTCCCCGGTTCCCTCATTAGGGTCTGCCGCAGGACGCTCTCACTAAACGTCAGCGTCGATGGAGGAAACCTACATGACCCAGTTTCGCAAAGGCCTTTGGCGCAGCGCACTCGCTGCTGCAGCCGTGGCCGGCTTCGTGACATCGGCAGCAGCCCAGATGGAGCTCAAGATCATGGCTCCCGCAGCGCCGGGCGGCGGCTGGGATCAGACGGCCCGCTCCATGCAGCAGGCCCTGACCCAGTCCGGCATCGCCAAGAGCGCGCAGGTCACCAACGTTCCGGGCGCCGGCGGCTCCATCGGCATCGCCCAGCTCGTCAACAATTCCAAGGGCGACGGCAACCAGCTCATGGTCATGGGCTACGTGATGGTGGGCGCGCTGCTGACCAACAAGTCGCCGATCACCCTCGACCAGACCACGCCCATCGCCCGCCTGACAACGGAATACGAAGCGATCGTAGTGCCGGCCGACTCGCCGATCAAGAACGCCAAGGATCTCGCCACGGCCATCAAGGCCGATCCGGCCAAGGTGACATGGGCCGGCGGCTCGGCGGGTGGCGTCGACCACATCGCCGCGGCACTCTTCGCCAAGGCCGCAGGCGCCGACCCGACGAAGATCAACTACATCCCCTTCTCCGGCGGCGGCGAGGCCCTGGCGGCCATTCTCGGCGGCAAGGTGACGGCCGGCATCTCCGGCTATGGCGAGTTCGAGAGCCAGGTGAAGGCCGGCAAGCTGCGCCTCATCGGCCTGACCTCGGCCAAGAAGACGGCCAATGTGGACGTGCCCTCCATCAAGGAGCAGGGCATCGATCTCGAGATCGCCAACTGGCGCGCCGTCGTGGCCCCTCCCGGCATCTCCGCCGACCAGAAGAAGGCCCTGACGGACACCATGGACAAGATGGCGAAGTCCAAGGAGTGGCAGGAGATCCTGAAGGCCAAGGGCTGGGAGGACGCCTATGTCTCCGGCGATGCCTTCACCAAGATCCTGGCCGACGAGCAGACTCGCACCAAGGACGTGCTCACCGCCGTGGGTCTGGTGAAGTCGTAAGCTCAAGCCTAGTATGATTTCGAAGCGCCGCGTTCACGAAGCGCGGCGCTTCTTTTTCTCGGGAATTGCCATGGCCACCTCTCCCCAGCGGCGCGTCGATGTAGCGGGCCTCGTCATCGCCGTCATTCTTCTCGTCCTGGCCGCTGTCGTCTGGTGGGACATGAGCAAGCTTCAGATCCTGTCCCCCTACGACCTCGGCCCGAAGGTCATGCCCATCATCGTCTCAGGCTGCCTCACGCTTCTCGCCATCGGCAATGCCATCGGGGCCCTGCGCGGCGACCTTCCCGCCCGTGACAGCCTGGACTGGAAACCGATCATCCTGATCCTCGGGGCGCTGGCCTGCCTGATTGTGCTGATCCGTTTCGGCGGCGGCTTCATGATCGGCACGGCCCTGCTGTTTGCAGCAACATCCACGGCCTTCGGCCGCCGGGCTTTCGTCACCGATTTCATCATCGGTGCCGTGATCGCCCTCATCGTCTACGTGCTCTTTGCCAAGCTCCTGACCCTGTCCCTGCCGGCAGGGCCGCTCGAACGCCTGTTCTGAGGTCTTTCCATGGAAGCCTTCGCCTCCCTCGCCGATGGCCTCGTCGTCGCCATCCAGCCGGCGAACCTGCTCTTCGCCCTCATCGGCGTTCTCCTCGGCACCGCCGTCGGCGTTCTGCCCGGCATCGGCCCGGCTCTGACCGTGGCGCTGCTCCTGCCGATCACCTTCAAGCTCGATCCGGCGGGTTCCATCATCATGTTCGCCGGCATCTATTACGGCGGCATGTATGGCGGCTCGACCACGGCGATCCTGATCAACACGCCGGGCGAGAGCGCCTCCATGGCGACGGCGCTCGAAGGCAACCTGATGGCCAAGGCCGGCCGCGGCGGCCCTGCCCTCGCCACGGCCGCCATCGGGTCCTTCGTGGCGGGCACGATTGCCACCCTCGGCCTGACCCTCCTGGCGCCCTACCTCGTCGACATTGCCGTGAGCTTCGGACCGGAGGATTATTTCGCCCTGATGGTCGTGGCCTTCGTGACCGTCTCGGCCACTTTCGGCGATTCTCCCGTGCGCGGCCTCACCAGCTTGTTCATCGGCCTCATGCTCGGACTGGTGGGCATCGACCTGCTCTCAGGTCAGTCGCGCCTCAGCTTCGGCGTGCCGGAGCTCTATGACAACATCGAGGTCACGACCCTGGCGGTCGGCCTGTTTGCCGTGGGCGAGGCGCTCTATGTCGCTTCCCGGCGCCATATCCAGGAGGAAAAGCTCGAAGCGGTTCGCGGCTCGCTCTGGATGACCAAGGAGGATTGGAAGCGCTCGTGGAAGCCCTGGCTGCGGGGCACGATGTTCGGCTTTCCCATCGGCGCCCTGCCGGCCGGCGGCGCGGAGATCCCGACCTTCCTGTCCTACGCAACGGAACGGCGCCTGACCAAGCACCCGGAGGATTTCGGCAAAGGGGCCATCGAGGGCGTTGCAGGCCCGGAGGCTGCCAACAATGCGTCGGCCGCCGGCACCCTCGTGCCGCTGCTGACGCTCGGCCTTCCGACCTCGGCCACGGCCGCCATGATGCTCGCCGGTTTCCAGCAGTACAACATCAACCCCGGCCCGCTGCTGTTTGCCCAGAACGCGGATCTCGTCTGGGGTCTCATCGCGAGCCTGTTCATCGCCAATGCCATGCTGCTGGTGCTGAACCTGCCCCTGGTCGGCCTCTGGGTGAAGCTGCTCACGATTCCGCAGCCCTGGCTCTACGCGGGCATTCTGGTTTTTGCCACCATGGGCACCATTGCGGCCAATCCCTCGCCGGTGGAGCTCATGATGCTGACCGTCTTCGGCGTGCTCGGCTTCCTGATGCGGCGGTTCGACTTCCCGATCGCGCCGGTCATCGTCGGCATGATTCTCGGACCTCTTGCGGAAAGCCAGCTGCGGCGTGCGCTGTCGATTAGCCTGGGCGATCCGATGACGCTTCTGCAGAGCCCGATCTCGGCAACACTCCTCACCATCGCCCTGATCGCCCTCGTCCTCCCATTCTTCCTGAAAGGACTGGGGCGGTTTAAGGCGGTGGAGGATTGATGATTGATCGGCGAAGCGCCACCGCTTCGCCGGACCTCCCTAAAGCATCGGATCCGAAAGTGGACGTATACTTTTGGGGCCGATGCTTTCTTCTTGAGTGAGAGCATCGTTGAACGCGGGCCCAGCGGTCCGCACGATGTTCTACGCCGAGAGTGCGGATAGCTTCCCGAAATGATCGGCGAGCAAGTAATAGACCGTCACGCGGTTCTTGCTGCGGTCGCCCTTCAGCTTTTCTCCCACGGCAAGAATGGCTTGATCCAACTCGGCATCGGGCGCCGTCAGCCCGAGCTTCTTCTTGAGGAAGCTATCGCGGACACGGGCTACTTCCTCCCGATCCGAGAACGACACGAGGGCAGAATCGCGCCTCTGCAGTGCGATTCCGAGATACCGTACGATCCCGGCAATCGCCTTATCGTCGGCATTCGGGGCGTACTTTTTTACATCTGCAACCCAATCTTCTGCCATGACTCACTCCTCTGTCGCCCTGCTCGGTGAGCGAGAGTTGAAGGCTTCATCCCCGGCCCAGCGTGAGTGCCTTGGCATGGCGATGAGAAGCCCTGCGCTATGAGGATAGTGCCGAGCTTGGCAGCGGCAAGGACTGTGCTCCCAAAAGAGAAAGCCCGGCGAACCGGGCTTTTCGTGAAGAGATAAGCAACAGGCTTCAGTTCAATTGATGACCGCGCTTGCCCATTTCCTCACGGGCGCGGGTCATCACGAACTGGGCGGTCTGCTGCGTCCATGTCGCGAGATCGCGAACCACATCGTCGA
Source organism: Microvirga sp. (assembly GCA_020697385.1). Lineage (GTDB taxonomy): Bacteria > Pseudomonadota > Alphaproteobacteria > Rhizobiales > Beijerinckiaceae > Microvirga. The sequence continues at coordinate 4,169 of JAJFBI010000078.1, forward strand.
GGATGCCCGGTTGGGTCTCCACGTACTTCTTGCCCGCCGGAGACTTGTAGAAATCGGCGATTGTCTTCAGCTCGGCCTCGGTCATCCGGCTGGCAAAAGCCCGCGCGGCGTTGTCGACCATCTTCTGCTTTTCCTTGTCGAGCTCGGGCCGGAGCTGAGTTACGACCTGTTCGAGGTCCTGCTTGATCTCCGGACGGGTCACGTTCATCTGCTGAAGCTGATCGAGGAGCGGCTCGACCATGGCGTCGAACGATCGAGCCATGCCGGAGCTGATGGCGACGTCGCGGGCGAGAGCCATGTGGCTGGCGCTCGGCTGCGCCTGGGCGAAGACCGGACTGGCGAGCATGAACAGCGCGACCGAGGTCGCGGCCAGTCGTGAGGCATTGCGGATCATGAGTGTGGCTCCAATCGTCATGGCTTTGGTCAGAGCTGACCGAGTTCGACGAGCCCGTCATCGGTGGCGAGGATCGCCCCGGTGGCCAGGCCCAGGAAAAGACCGTGCTCCACGACGCCGGGAATGTTGTTCAGCGTCGAGGCAAGCACGTTCGGCTTGTCGATGCGCTCGAGATGCGCATCGAGAATGAAATGGCCGCCATCCGTCACGTAGGGCGCGCCATCGGCGGCGCGCCGGAGGCGCAGCTCACCAGTCATGGACAGGGAATCCAGCAGCCGGGCAATAGCCCGTTCCGTGGCCGTGAGGCCGAAGGGCATCACCTCGATGGGAAGCGGAAAGCGACCGAGCTTCGCCACGAGCTTCGACCCGTCGGCAATGACGATCATGCGCTGGCTCGCGGAAGCGACAATCTTCTCCCGCAGAAGCGCGCCGCCGCCGCCCTTGATGAGACGCAGGTCGTTGTCGAGCTCGTCGGCCCCGTCGACCGTCAGGTCGAGGTCCGGCGTTTCGTCGAGGGTGGTCAGGGGAATGCCCTCGCGCTGAGCCTGCTCGCGGGTCGCCTCGGAGGTGGGCACGCCCACCACCTTCAGCCCGCCCCGGACGCGCTCGCCGATGGCCGCGACGAAATGAGCCGCGGTCGAGCCGGTGCCGAGCCCCAGCCTCATCCCGTCGGTGACGAGCTGGGCTGCCCTTTCGGCTGCTGCGCGCTTGAGAGTGTCGCTCACGGATATCCTCTGAGATCATGGAGGCGCCCGGCCGGAGGGCGGGATGATCCGCCTCTAGCATGCCGGAGCGCCTGGAAGAAAGAACGTTTCATAGACGAACGGTCCCACGTGGCCCGGAAAAGGGTCTCAGGGGCGTTGTGGTGAGGCTCCTGTGCCGGGGCTGACGCTGGGGGTCGCCACCGGGGCGGCGGCTGAGGAGGTTGCCGGCGACGGGGTCGTCTGCGGGGTGCACACCACCCGCTCGTCGAACACGTAGCAGATGCTCATCTGGCCGGTCCGGAAATTGACCCGAAACACGCCCCCTTCCCGCTCGTGGCGGGAGGCGACGAGACCATACTCGCCGGGAACCTGAGGACCTGCGCCCTCGCCCGCGCTGAAGCACAGGGTCACCCCAATTGTGCCTTCCTGGAGACCATACTGACAGGAGCTGACCTCGCCGGTGATCCGATCGATCCTATAAATACGGTTCAGGTCGGTCTGGGGGGCGGGAACGAAATCGTAGGATGCAGCCAGGGCGTGGCCGGAAAAGCCCCCCAGCGCCAAGGCTGTAAAAAATAACGCCGCGGTACCCAGGGCATTGGACCCAAAAGTGGGGACCACTTTTGGGATTAATCCAATGCCTGATTCCTTAATCGGCGCATCGTTCAGTGCGAAAAACCGGAACCACTTTTTCGCACGATGCGCTGAGAGCCGCATTCAACACTCCATTCGGTAAGAACGAATCAACCTTAGGACCTTATCATCCCGTTGCTTGATTCCCTTGCCCGCAGCAGGTAGCCGACCTTCATGGCCATTGATACCCCGCACAATGTCTCGCCCATCGCCGTCTTCGACCTCGATGGGACCCTGGCAGACACGGCCGGCGATCTCGTCGGAACCCTGAACGTGATCCTCGACCGCGAGGGCTTGGCGCCCGTGCCCGTCCGCAAGGCGCGCGATATGATCGGCGCAGGCGCCCGCGCGTTGATCCAGCGCGGCTTCGAGGCCGCCGGCAAGGAGCTGACGCCGGACCATCTCGATGAGTTGTTCCGGCAGTTCATGATCCATTACGGGGAGAATATCTGCGTCCGCACCCGGCTCTATCCCGGCGTGGCCGAGGCTCTCGACCGGCTCGAGGAGGCAGGGTTCATCCTGGCGGTCTGCACCAACAAGGTCGAGGAGCATTCGGTAAAGCTCCTGCACGAACTCGGTGTCGGCCATCGCTTCGCGGCCAATTGCGGCCGCGATACCTTCCGCTACTTCAAGCCGGACCCACGCCACCTGACGCTCACCATCGAACGGGCGGGCGGCCATCCGAGCCGGGCGGTCATGATCGGCGACTCGCGCACCGATATCGTGACGGCGAAGAATGCCGGCATCCCGGTTGTTGCCGTTCCCTTCGGCTACACGGACGTGCCGGTTCAGAGGCTGGAACCGGATCTCGTGATCAAGCATTTCGACGAGCTGTTTCCCGCCATCCAGCGCCTCATGAGGCCATTGGCGGCCTGACGCCGATGCGCGGAAGCGGTCGTGCCTGCGCTCCTTGCGCACACGAACTTGTGAAGCTTGTCTGTCAGGAAGGAATGGTGGGCGCGACAGGGATTGAACCTGTGACCCTTCGCGTGTGAAGCGAATGCTCTCCCGCTGAGCTACGCGCCCTGACAAGGGCCTTCTAAAGGCGCAGAACCCTCGTCGTCAAGCTAAAGAAGCGGCCAAGCCGGCAAGTATTTTGTTGCGCCAATTGTGGCGCCTTGACCTTAACTCCTCGGTTACGACGCGGCGAGATTGTGGCACGCCCGCACTAGGATCTTATAGCAGAACCCTGATAATCCATGGATCCGAAGCGGGGCTGTTGCGTTGAGCAATCACGGACCCGCCATCAAACATGGTCAAACAGAGGCAATTATGGGACGCACTCGCGCTGCTCTCACTGGGCTGGCTTGCGCCTTCGTCGCGCTTGCGACACCGGCTGCGGCATTTACGGCTATCGACCCCCTTACTCGCCAGCCGCTCTACAGCGCTGAGGAGACCTACCGGGCTCAGGCTTCCGCCGTCCCTCGGCAGATCGTGACCTTCAACGGCCGCTATGCGCCGGGCACGATCGTCGTCTCCACTGGCGAGCGTCGCCTGTGGTACGTGCTCGGCAACGGCCAGGCCGTGCAATACGGCGTCGGCGTGGGCCGTCCGGGCTTCACTTGGTCGGGCACCCATTCCGTGACCATGAAGCGCGAATGGCCGGATTGGCGCCCCCCGGCGGCCATGCTCAAGCGCCGTCCCGACCTGCCCCGCTACATGAAGGGCGGCCCCGACAACCCGCTCGGCGCCCGCGCCCTGTATATCGGCAGCACCATCTACCGCATCCACGGCTCGAACGAGCCGGAGACCATCGGCGAAGCCGTCTCCTCGGGCTGCATTCGCATGACCAACGAGGACGTGACCGACCTCTACAGCCGCGCCAAGGTCGGCTCGCGGGTCGTGGTTCTGCGGTAAATTCTCTCGAGGTCGAAAATTCGATGCGTCATGGCCGGGCTTGTCCCGGCCATCCACGTTTTAAGAGGGTCAAAGACGTGGATCTCCGGAACAAGTCCGGGGATGACGAGGAGTGAGCGAAAAGTCTCAGGTCTCTCTACCGCACCCGATCCCGCGACAATCCCTTTGCGGTCAGCTCATCGAGATACGTCTGCCACTTCTCCCCCTGCTCCGCCCCGAGCCGGTAGAGATAATCCCAGCCGTAGATCCCGGTATCGTGCATGTCGTCGAAGACCAGCTTGACGGCATAGTTGCCCACGGGCTCCACGCCGAGGATCGCCACCTCGCGCTTGCCCGGCACGGTCTTGCGCTCGGCGGGGCTGTGCCCCTGCACCTCGGCCGAGGGGCTGGTCACCCGCAGGTACTCGGCCGGAAGGCTGAAAGCCGTGCCGTCATCGAAGGCGATATGTAGGCTGCGCTTGTCCTTTGACAGCCTTATTTCCGTTGGCCAGCGCTCGGATGCCATGATCTCACCCTTTTCCCGGTTGCAATTGACGCTACCTGCTTGATGATAAGGTTCGAAGCAAGATTCCTGTAAGTGAGAGCGTTTCTGCCATGAGAGACATGCAGGCTCAGCTTGAGATTTCCGAGACCGCTCAGTCTCTGATGGACCCGTTCGGTCGGGCCATCACCTATCTGCGCGTCTCGGTGACGGATCGCTGCGACTTCCGCTGCGTCTATTGCATGTCCGAGGACATGGCCTTCCTGCCCAAGCGCGACCTGCTGACTCTCGAGGAACTCGACCGCATCTGCTCGGCCTTCGTGGCCAAGGGCGTGCGCAAGCTGCGGATCACCGGGGGCGAGCCCCTGGTGCGCCGGGACATCATGACCCTGTTCGGCTCCCTCTCCCGCCACCTGGATGCAGGCGCCCTCGACGAGCTGACGGTCACCACCAACGGCTCTCAACTCGCTCGGCACGCGAAGGATCTCGCCGCCTGCGGGGTCAGGCGCATCAATGTCTCGCTCGATACGCTCGACCCTGACAAGTTCCACGCCATCACCCGCTGGGGCGACCTCGCCAAGGTGATGCATGGACTCGATGCCGCTCAAGCGGCGGGGCTCAAGGTCAAGATCAACACCGTCGCGCTGAAAGGCGTGAACGAGGATGAGCTGGAACCCCTGCTGGAATGGGCTCATGGCCGCGGCATGGATCTGACGCTCATCGAGGTGATGCCTCTAGGCGAGATCGACGGCCAGCGCATCGACCAGTTCCTCCCTCTTTCCATGATTCGCGCCCGCCTCTCGGCCCACTACACGCTGCAGGATCTCGACGATCGCACGGGCGGCCCGGCCCGCTATGTGCGAGTGCAGGAGACCGGCGGGCGGCTCGGCTTCATCACACCGATGACCCACAATTTCTGCGAAAGCTGCAACCGGGTTCGGGTGACCTGCACCGGCCAGCTCTTCATGTGTCTCGGTCAGGAGGATGCCGCCGACCTGAGGGCGCCGGTGCGCGCCTCCGAGAGCAACGAGCTGCTCGACCGCGCCATCGTCGATGC
>JAJFBI010000690.1 GCA_020697385.1 Microvirga sp.
CATGCCGGGGCGCACGGCGCTTTCCGGCAGCACGGAGACGGCCAGACCCGCCAGCACGGCCGCGCCGACAGCGGTCGAATGCCAGCTCACATAGGCGATCCGGAACGGCCGGTCGGCGCCTTCCAGCGCCTCGGTCGCCGAATGGCGCCAGTCGCAGTTGGGGCGGCCGAGCGCCAGGGGGATTGGCGTCTCCTCGTGCACCCCATGGCGGGCGGAGGTGACCCACAGAAGCTGCTCGATGCGCACGATCTCGGACGGGCCGCGCCGGTCCACATGGGTGATGATCGCCAGATCGAGGTCCCCGTGCTGGATGCGCTCGATCAGGTTGTGCGTGGGCTCGCACATCACCGTCACCTCGGCCTTCGGGTTGGAGCGCGAGAACCGGGCCAGGATCTCCGGCAGGTAGCGGTCGGCGTAGTCGTCGGGCAGGCCGAGGCGCACGCGGCCGGTGAGCTCGTTATCGTTGAAGGACGCCATGCATTCGGCATTGAGCCGCACGATCCGACGGGCATAGTCCAGCAGGCGCTCGCCCTCGTCGGTCAGCTTCGACAGGCGCCCGTCGCGCTCGAAGATCGCCTTGCCGACGCGATCCTCCAGCCGCTTCATCTGCATGGACACCGCGCTCTGCGTCTTGTGCACGATCTCCGCCGCGCGGGTGAACGAGCCCGTATCGGCAATGGCAACGAACGTTCTCAGCTGGTCAATGTCGAGCAGGTGCATGGCGCAAACCTCATCATCAATTAGCTTGATGATACATATCTCAAACAATCGTTTCAAGTGATGGAATGGCCTGTGCTATAAGATTCCTAGAACAGAAATTTCATAATCAATACAAGCAATTAGAGAAAAACCCGCTCCGATGCATTCCAAGAAACCCCTGGAATGCTCTTGGAACGCCCTTGGAATGTCCCTGGAACTGGTTGGAACGCCTTGGAACGTTCCAAGCCCAACAGACTGAGAGTAAAAGCAAGGAGACCAGCGATGAACAAGTCGACACCAAGCAGAATGACGTTCACCGGCATGACCGCTCTGGGGCAGTTCGTCGGTTCGCTGACGAACCTCGCCAAGGCTCTCAGGCATCGCGGCGAGATCAGGCATCTCGCCGAGTTCGACGACCGGATGCTCAAGGACATCGGGCTGACCCGCAGCGATGTGTCGTGCGCACTGTCCGAGCCGCTGCTGCGCAACCCGTCCTGGGTGTTGGTTCGAAGCGCCAAGCGACACTCGCGCGGAGAACGGCCTGATCGTTTAGCGAGGCCTGTTCGTCCGGTCATGCCGATCGTGACGCAGGTTGAGCACTGCGCTTAAGTTTTGTCGCCGCCCTTGTTGGCGTCGGAGAAAATCGACTGAAGGGACGCGAGGTACTGCATCTGCATCTCGCGTCCTTTCTCCATCATGCCGTCGAGAGACATAGCGGAGGGTTCCGGCTTCGTCGGCTCTGCCGGCGGTGGCATCTGGAAGAAGCCTGCGAGCATTTCTTCGAAAGGATTGGCCGGCTTCTTCTCGGGAGATGCGGCCTTCATCCAGTTTGTCCAGAGATCGGCCCACGGATTGGTTGCTGCTGACGAAGACTGCTGACTGCCTTTCGGTGTCGCAAAATTCTGAAATGCCTGCGTGTGCGCCATCATCCATTGGGATGTGCCGCCCGCCAGGATCCCAGCGAGCACCGGCAGCAATTGCTGCATGGTGTCAGCGTTGATGCCGGCATAGCTCGCCGCCTGTTGCGCCACACGTCGGCTGACCTCGTCGGAGCCGAAGAGTTGGTCGAGCAGCTGACGCCCTTCCTGTTGCGCCTGAGGAGTGAAGGGATTGCCGGCCGCCTGCCAGAAATTCTGATACGCTCCTCCCATCATGGATTGAAGCACACGGGTCGGATCGCTCGATGACATGGCATGCTGAAGCCCCATGGCGAAGGCTGGCATGAAGGCAGCCATGGTCCGCTGGGGCTGGTCGCCGGAGAGATTGAACTGGCGTGCAATCGCATCCAGGGCTGCACTGGTCTGGGCTTGGCGCATCAGATCGAACCAGTTGAACATCGCAGCCTCCTTATGAAAACCGCCTGCCTAGCGGTCAGGCGGTCGAAACAGCTTGCCTCTCAAGACGCCGGATTGTCCAGAACGCCGTAATGATGGCCGCAATGCCAAACGCGACCGAACCGAGGCCGATCCCCACGAGGGCGCCCTTCGGGCCTGCCATCTGAGCGCCGAAATAGGCGAACGGAATCATGCCGAGCGTTGCGCGGCCCCAGTTGAAGAAGGTCGACAGCAGGGGATAGCCCAGATTGTTGAACGAGGCGTTCGACACCAGAACGAGACCTATGAACAGCCAGATGAAACCGCTGAGCTGGCAGAAGAACTGCACGAGCTCGGCCGTCTGCTCAGGGGCGTTGAAGGCCCGGGTCAGCGGCACCTGCACGAGAAACAGGATGAGCCATACGCAGCCCACATAGATCACCGTGATGGTGAGGGCATCCTTCAGGATCTGCTTCATGCGGTCGTAACGCAGCGCACCCCAGTTCTGTCCCAGCACCGGACCGATGGCGCCGGCGAGCGCGAACAGTCCGGCAAACGCCACCGGCGTGACCCGATCGATGATGGCGGAGGCCGCGATGATCTCGTCCCCAAACCGGGCGACGACGCCTGTGAAGAAGGCGTTTGCCGCCGGAGCGGC
>JAJFBI010000691.1 GCA_020697385.1 Microvirga sp.
ACAAGGAGCCGACCGGGAGACGCACACAGCAATGCTCCGAACGCACCCGAAGTCCAGTCGCTTTCTTACAGAGAAGCGAAGGCCTGACGGCAATCGGCCTGCAAGCGGAATTCCGCGCTAGTTCTGCCAGTTAGCGGCCGGAACAGCGAGACTGATCTGAAAGAAAGGGTGAGGACACTGGCCGTGCCGATCGTACATGGAACCGTGCGGGCGATCGCCCGCCGCCACTCCATCCCGCCCAGCGGTTCACCATCGGCATCCTCGATCCTCCCAGTTCGAGAACTTCATTGGAGCCCGCGCTCCCGCCTCACGCCACGAGTTTCACTGGCAACTGCGCAAGGGCTCGGATACCGAGACGCTTGCGCCACACCATCTTCTGCGCATCTCTGTTGAGGCATATGTCGGGAAAGCGCGTAAGGATGCGTTCAAATGCGATTGCGGCCTCCGCCCGAGCGAGTTGGAACCCAAGGCAGAAATGTACGCCCGTACCGAAGGAGAGGTGGGGGTTGGGGTGCCGTCTGATGTCGAAAACGTGAGGGTTCTCGAACTTCGCAGGATCACAGTTTGCCGCCGCCAGGAACCCGGCCAACATGTCTCCCCGGCGAAACTGCCGCCCTTGCCAAACCACGTCGCGAACAGCAAAGCGCGGCTTTGTCATCTGAACTGGCGATACATAGCGTAGGCATTCCTCAACACAGGTCGGCATCAGACTTGGGTTGCTGCGCAGCTGAGCCAGTTGCCCCTCCTGCGACAACAGAGCGTAGAGTCCGCCCGAAATCAGATGAGTCGTGGTTTCCTGACCGGCTCCGAAGAGCAGGAAGATCATCGAAACAAGTTCGTCTTCGCTGAGCGTCTGTCCGTCCGTTTTGGCATCTCTCAGTGCGACCGTGAGCCCGTCGGGCAGCGCTCCGCCTCCGGGTCGCGACACCCGGCGAAGATAGCGGACGACGCGAATCACGCCCGGGATGGCGCGGATGACCGCCGCGATATCGGCGGTGTCCTTCAACCTGCCCAACCAGTTCTTGAAGCGGTCGTGGTCCTGTTCCGGCAGCCCGAGCATCGCGCAGATAACCCAAAGTGGCAGGTCCCTACAGAATTCGGCTACGAGATCAACCTGCGTTCTACCAGTCAGTTTGTCTAGAAGCCGATCGGCAATTTCCGTGATCATCGGCTTCATGGCCTGGATCGTGCGGCGCTGGAACGCTTGGTCAACGAGGCCACGCAGGCGGCGGTGCTCAGGATCATCGTGCCCGAGCATATTCAGCGCGAGAAGGCCGATTGTCCTCGGCAGGAATCCCAATATTCGCGCTTGGGTTCTGCTTCCCGCGTTCCCCGGATCCCGTGCGAAAGTCGCATCGTCTTTCAACAAGGCTGCGCATGAATCGTATGTGACGGCGAACCAGGTCCGGCCGATAATCGGCAGCTTCAGGCGTACCGTCGCGCCATCGGCTCGCATCCGGTCGAGGGTGGGAAATGGGTTTGCGTGAAACTCCGGCGAGAGGATGTCGAAGGAGCGCGACTCAAGCATGGCGTTCAGTGTACGCACCAGGCAATTTAATCAAGCCCTTTGAGGGACCGCGGCTCGCGACGGAATGCGCACATGCAGCTCAATCGTCTGGGGCGCCACCACCTGCTCGGGCCTCGCACCGAGGCACTCATGGCAGGCACATCTCATGAGACCGCAAGGCAATGCAGATTTCTTTTTCTTCGATAGCAGTTTGCCGCCTCGGCTCTGCGGACGTGCCGCTCATGCGCGAGCTGAACACGCTCTTCGGTAATGCGTTCGGCGAGCCTGAGGCCTACACGGCCGAGCCTCCTTCCGATGCGTACTTAGAAGGATTGCTCGCAAAGGAGCATGTGATCGCTCTTGTGGCAATGATGAAGAGGGAGGTCTTGGGCGGGCTTGTCGCGTACGAGCTCGACAAGTTCGAGAGGATGCGGCGTGAGTTCTATATCTACGACCTTGCTGTCGCACCAGAACATCGCAGGCGGGGGGTCGCCACTTCACTGATTCATCATCTGCGCGAGATCGCTGCCCGACGCGGCGCTTGGGTCGTCTACGTTCAGGCTGACTACGGCGACTATCCTGCCATTGCTCTCTATGAGAAGCTCAGGGCGCGCGATGACGTGCTGCACTTCGATATCGCGGTCGCACCTGACCGCCACTAGTGAGAATCGTGCTTGGTGTACGGGGAGCGGAGACGGGTTCGCAGACTGCGTGCTCGCGGTGCCGAGTTGAGTTTCGGGCCGCTTCTGATGCCTCAGCGGCGGATGCCCAGCATCTCCCACTGGCGCGCCCATTCGAGCTCGGGCTGGGCGATCCGCCGTGCACTGATCCCGCGCGGCAGACGAGCATCGATGATCGCGCGAACGACGTCAGGAGCGAGGAAACCAGTGGGATATTGTTGGCGACGTGCTGCTTCGTACAGTCCTCGCGGCTCGCGATTTCATCGATGCTCGTGCCGGCGAGAACCTCGTCGAGCCACCGCCGTCCGAGCGCGATTGACCGCAGCAGGACGCCGAGCGCTTCGACCTTGATGCCGCGGTCGCGGCCGTCGAGGACGGCCGCTTCTATCTCGGGCGCGGAGACCCGGGTGATCGAGCCGGCGGAAGATGTCCGTCGTATCGGGGACCGTACGCCCGGCCGGCGATGACATGGCGTTCGGCG
>JAJFBI010000692.1 GCA_020697385.1 Microvirga sp.
ACCGGAACCGGCGCGATAGCGCAGGTTTTTCGTTGAGCCCGACCATTTTCGTGCACGCTCCACGGCATCGGCGAGTAGCGCTTGGCGGTCTGCTTTCGGGCCGTCCTTTACCCTCGGTTAAGCTTAGCCCTCCCATTCTCTCGCTCGACATTCGACGAGGCCCTTTCGGCTTGCAGCTCGCAGGGGCGCCGGCGCGGCCCTGCGGCTGCGTTCGAGAGAGGGTTGCACGATGGCGAGGCGGAGCCGCGCGCCGTTCCTGGGCGGATCCAGCGCCCGGTCCGGGATGGTGGCGCCGGCGTCACCCGCCAAGGCGCTGACCCGGGCCGGCCTTACCCTCTACGTGTGGGACCTCGCGAGCGACGAGATCGTCTGGAGCCCCAATGCGGCCGCAGTGATCGGTTTGGCCAGCGCCGACCTGATCGGCAGCGGAGAGGCCTTGGCCGGGCTGGTCGAGCCGGGGAGCGGTGCCGGGGCTTGGGAGGCTATCCGGGAGAGCGACCGGGCCGACCGGGGTTCCGGGGTCGCCTATCGGGCGCGCTACGCCTTGCGGACGCGGCCCGATCGCCTCCTCATGGTGGAAGACCTCGGGCGCTGGTTCGCGGACGCGAAAGGACGCCCGGCGCTGCTGCGCGGAGCGATCCGTGCCGAGCCGCCTGACGGTCTCTCGGCAGGTCACGTCCGTCAAGGTGGTGGAGTTTTGGGGTGTAGCTGAGGCGGCCATGGGTCAGGCGGCCTTCGGTGTGGTGAGGAGCGGTTGCTCGTCCGCGAGAGGCAAGGCGAGTTCGGCCATGCCCTCGATCTGCATGTAGCGGTGCTGGAGCTGCCACTCGTCATTGGCCTCCATGAGGACGGCGCCGATCAGTCGCGTGATGCTGTCCTCATTTGGGAAGATACCGACCACATCGGCCCGGCGCTTCACCTCCTTGTTCAGCCGCTCGAGTGGGTTTGTTGAGTGCAACTTCGTGCGATGCTGGGCCGGGAAGCTCATGTAGGCGAGCACGTCGGCTTCGGCCTCGTCCATGAGCGTGCCGAGCTTGGGCCAGCGAGCCCGCAGCTGATCGGCGACTTGGCGCCAGGTCTTTGTCGCCGACGCGTGGTCGGGCTGAAGGAACGCCTGCCGGATGGCGGCGGCCACGACGGTGTGCTGGCCCTTCGGGACATGCGCGAGGGCGTTTCGCATGGCATGCACGCGACACCGTTGCCAAGTCGCGCCCAGGACCCGCTGGATGGCGGCCTTGAGCCCCTCATGGGCATCCGAGATGACGAGCTTCACGCCCTTGAGCCCGCGCCTGACGAGCTCGCGCAAGAAGGTCGTCCAGAAGGGCTCGGCCTCGGACGGGCCGATGTGCAGTCCGACGATCTCGCGCCGGCCGTCGGTATCGACCGCCACGGCGATTATCGCCGCGACCGAGACGATGCGGCCGCCCTCGCGCACCTTCAGGTAGGTGGCGTCGAGCCACAGATAGGCCCACTCGCCTCCGAGCGGGCGCTTCAGGAAGGCGAGCACCCGCTCGTCGATCTCCTTGCAGAGCTTCGAGACCTGGCTCTTCGAGATGCCGGAAAGCCCCATCGCCTGCACGAGGTCATCGACGCGTCTCGTCGAGACGCCGGCGATCCACGCCTCCTGGATCACGGCAACGAGCGCCCGCTCGGCGGTCTTGCGGGCCTCCAGGAAGGGCGGGAAGTAGGAACCAGTGCGCAGCTTCGGGATCTTGAGGTTGAGCGAGCCAAGGCGCGTGTCGAGGGTGCGCTCGCGATAACCATTGCGCCAGGTCGTGCGCTCGCCGGAGCGTTCGTAGCGGCCCGCGCCGATCACGCCCTCGACGTCGGCTTCCATCAGGATTTGCAGGACCGTCTCGGCAAGGGCGCGCAGGAAGTTGCCGTCGTCCGCCTTCTGCAGGGCCTCGAGAAGTGCCATTCTGTCGTCGGTCATCGGGTGCTCCGGGCTCAGGTTGAAGTCTGCAAACCCCACCTTAGCCACATGCCCCGATGGCCACCTCCGCCTACACCCGATTCTCCACCACATCCGTGGACGCTAACCTTGCGTCGGCCTTGGGGCGCCACAAGCCCGCGTTCCAGCAGGACTGCCCGAAGCTGGTTGATCAAGGCTGTCCGTTCACCGACGAGCCGGTCACGCACCCGATGCAGAGATTGTATATCGAGCTGCTCCTCGCTCTTCAGCTCGACGAACCGCATGGTCGGTCGGGTCGCCGCCTCGGCGATCGCCTCCGCATCCCGGTCGTCGTTCTTGTGCGCCTTCACGTAGGGGCGGACGTATTCGGGCGACATGAGCCGGACCTCGTGCCCTTGCCCGGCCAGTAACCGACCGAGATGATGGGCACCGCAGCACGCTTCCATCGCTATAATGCAGCGCGGCAGTCCCTTGGCGAGCTCGATCACCCGCTCGCGTGTCAGTCGCCGGCGCACAACCACCCGCCCGGCACCGTCCAGCCCCACGACACTGCAAATGTTCTTGCCCAGATCAATCCCAAGAACCACGATGCTCATCGGTCCGCTCCTCTATCCTCGCGAAGGTGAAGCGATCACTGTTGATCGCCCAGGGAGGGGCGGGCCATCCCATAAAACTCCACGACCCATCGTGAGCCGCCATCGTCGCGAAGGCGGAGAACGGCCGAACGGGTTGATCGGCCTCGTGCT
>JAJFBI010000693.1 GCA_020697385.1 Microvirga sp.
TGGGATTCGGGCCGGCAGTGCATCGGGTTCCACGAGCAGTCTGGGCACCGCCATGGGAACTTCGACATAGGTTTTTGGGTCGATGAGGCTCACGTTCATCGTGTCCTGCATCGCATGGGCGATCACGTGGCCGGCCATCCCGCCGCCAATCACCGCAAGCCGCTTCTTTGGGCCGTGCTCCCTCAAAAGGCCCGCTCCTCGGTTGCAGGACGCTGGTTGCCAGTGGAAGCCGTCAGCCGCAAGTCGACTTCTGCGGTACGCATTGTACGCGGTCACCCTTTCGGCCGAGCAAGAACCAAGTCGCCATTCGGCCCTTCCCGTGAACGTCGATGAGCCCTCGGGCTTCCAGCTCGAACAGCTCATTTAGCCGTGCGTAGGCTTCCTCCGACACCTGGACCTTACCAGGAACCCCGGTCGACTCCATGCGCGAAGCAACGTTCACTGCATCACCCCAGACGTCGTAGAAGAATTTGTGAGTGCCAATGACGCCGGCGACAACCGGGCCACTGGCTATGCCAATTCGAATTCGCACGTCGCGTCCATCAGGATCGTGCAGGTCGGCTGCCGCCCTAAGCATATCGAGCGCTAGCTCCGCTATCGCTACCGCGTGATCTGGTCGAGGCACGGGCGCGCCGCTTAAGACCATGTAGGAGTCGCCCGTGGTCTTGATCTTCTCGAGCCCGTGGCTCTCGACCAGGCGATCGAAAGCCGTGAACACGACATTGAGAAAATGTACGAGACTTACAGGGGTGGTGTCGCTCGCCCGCGCCGTGAAGCCAGCCATGTCCGCGAAGAGAACCGACGCATCGTCGTATTTGTCGGCGATGACCCCGGCCTTTGACTCCTTTAGACGGCTTGCGACAGTGGCAGGTAGGATGTTGCCGAGCAGAGCTTCCGATCGCGCGTGTTCACGCTCCGCAATAGCTTGCGCCCTATCGGCCTCGCGCAGCGCGTATAATACGGTCGCAAATAAGATGGCGGATGCTCCGATTGTGGAAGCGATGAAGTTGCCGAGCATAAGATTGTCGCTAAGGAGCCCGGTGCTTCGAGGAGCGACAACCTCCAGCGCAACTATCAGAACCACTGCGAGGACCGCAAAAGCGGCAGCGAACAAGCGACGCTCCGTACCCACATAAAGAAATGCTAACCCTGCCGCCGATAAATAATTCATCTGAATGCCGGTGTCGGTGCCGAGCATGATGCACAGTGCGAAGAACGCAATGTAAGCGGTGATGGCGAGCGTTAGCGATGCTGCCAGTGATCCGAACCGGTGTAGCAGAGGCACCGCCGCACAAACGAAGGCGAGCAGTGCGCTGATGGCCGCGACACACCACAGTTTTCTTTCCAAGACTTGAGAGAGAGCGAAGGCTGATGCGACAACCGCCGAGCACCAGGCTGTGAAGTTCACGAGGCGGAGCCGGCGGGCGACGTTCTCCGGGAACCCCTCAGTGCCGTAGCTGATCATGGAACGCGCTCTGGCGGAATTGGATTTCGGACTGCGCCGAGCGCGGCCACCGAACTGCTCGGAGCAGGCGGTATTCGGCTCATTTGGGGAGCTGCTCTCGGCAAGAGACATGGGCCGCATTATAGATCTTCCCCCGCCGGACTCCCGTCATTGTGCTACCGTTCGATGATGAAGGGACGCTGATTGCTCCCAAGCGAAGGCTCACGGACCCGCGCGAGGGGCCGCGACATCGGGCGGCCGGCGGTCGCAAGCCATCCGCGAGGGGGAGGTGAACGTTGCGATCTCCGCCGGCCATGGAGTCGCGCAACGCCGCTGAGAAACCGGGCTCTTGACCTTCACCCACGACGCGCACCGGCCAGACCTTGGCCGCGCGTGACTCGCAGGGGTGGCCGGCGTAGCCTCGCGCCTGTGGGCCGACGAGGTGATCCAATGAGGCGGCGAGAGTTCCTTTCGGCCGTAGGATTAGCCCTAGGCGGGGTCTCGCTCGCGCGAGCGCAGGTGCGTCCCAAGCTTCCCAGAATTGGTGTGCTCGTCTGGGGTTCACCGGGTCAAGACATCTATCTTGCGCCGTTCCGGCTAGGAATGCGCGAGCTTGGATATGTCGGGGCCGAGACATTTCCCGCGACATCCGGTTCGCCGAGGGCAACTCGGATCGTGCGCTCGCGGCTGTGCGCGACTTCGTGCAGCAGGAGGTCGATGTCATTGTCGCGAGCACTACGCCGGCCGCCCACCTTGCAAAGAATGCCACCGCGATCATTCCTATCGTCATGGCTCCCGTCGCGGATGCCCTCGCGACGGGGCTCGTCCAGAACCTGGCACGGCCAGGCGGAAACGTGACGGGCCTCTCTAGGTAAGCCCGGAGCTCTCGGCAAAGCGTCTTGAGGCGTTGCGCGATGTCGTTCCGAGGCTCAGCCGCTTGGGTTTCCTAGGTTCGACACGAGATCCTAACGCGCGCACGTTCCTGCGCGAAACAGAGGAGGCGGCCGCGAGGCTCGGCTTACAGGTCCAATCCGTCCTGGTTGGCGGGCCCGAGGAGTTTGAGGGGGCAATCTCCGGGCTTCGCGGGCTAGGAGTCGAGGCGCTCATGGTTCAGCCGATATTTGCCAGCCGTGCCGCGGCCATCGCCGAGCTTGCGACCCAGCACGGTCTGGCGACCGCCTCTATCGTGTCCACCGCGCGGGCGGGCGTC
>JAJFBI010000079.1 GCA_020697385.1 Microvirga sp.
CGGATGGCAAGTTCCTGCCATATGGCGCAGTCATCCCGGGCGAGCGAATCGAGATACTGGATCGTCGGCAGGATGACACAATGCTGGACTGGTTTCACGATCCCGGATCTCCTTCGCCGTCCGGGATGGCGGTGCACTTACCGATGCACGCCCAGCATTGAGGTCAATCCACCATCAATCGGCAGAACCGTGCCGGTGATGTAGGCGGCGGGTTCGCTCAGGAGGAACGCCGCAAGCCCCGCGATCTCCTCAGGCTTGGCGAAGCGCCCGGCCGGGATCTGCTTTTCCATATTGTCGCGATAGGCGGCGTAAGGCGCCATCATGTCCGTGTCGATGAAGCCCGGGGCGATCACGTTGACGGTGACGCCACGCTTGGCGGTTTCTACGCTGAGCGTGCGGCAATAGGAGATCAGCGCGCCTTTCGAGGCCGCATAGGCCGCGTTGCCGGGATTGCCCTGGAGCGCCGCCACGGACCCGATGGCGACGATGCGCCCCTGCTTGGCGCGGATCATGCCGCGCATGAGCGCCTTGGCGATGCGGGTGAACGACCAGAAGTTCACCTGCATGGCGGCTTCGGCCTTGTCCTGCTGCATCATGGCGGCAAGCGCATCGTAGGGCTGGCCGGCATTGTGGATGAGTCCGAAGAAGCTCTCGCCCTCCAGCATCTCGCAGAAGGCCTCGAGTGCCGCCTTGTCGGCGAGATCGACCTCATGGGCCTTGATGGTGCGGGCGGGATCGGCCTGCATCAGCTCGTCGGCCAACGCCTTCGCGGCCTCGCCCGATGAGCGATAGGTGAAGTCGACATCGTGGCCGGCCGCCACGAGCGCCCGCACGATGGCCGCGCCGACGCCCTTGCCGCCGCCTGTGACGAGAATGCGGGTCATGGGTTGAACTCCGGCAATTTCCCTCCCCCTTGTGGGGAGGGGCTAGGGGTGGGGGTGCAGGCGCCACATTCGGAATGGTGGTACTCACACCCCCACCTCCAACTCCTCCCCACAAGGGGGAGGAGAGCTCCGTTGCACACTTCAATACATCAACTTCGGCTCGGCCCCGAAGACGAGGCAGGTGTTCTGGCCACCGAAGCCGAAGGAGTTCGAGAGCACGTAGTTCACGCTTGCGTCGCGGGCGACGTTCGGCACGACGTCGAGCGGAATTGCCGGATCGGGCACCTGGTAGTTGATCGTCGGCGCGATGCGGCTGGTGCCGATGGTCATGAGCGACATCACAGCCTCGACGGCACCGGCGGCGGTGAGCGTGTGGCCGATCATCGACTTGTTGGACGAGATCGGAAGGTTCGCCATGCGCTCGCCGAACACGGCGGTGCAGCTCATGGCCTCCATCTTGTCGTTCTCCGGCGTCGAAGTGCCGTGGGCGTTGATGTAGTCGATGTCGTCCGGTGCGAGACCCGCGTCAGTCAAGGCCTCGCGGATCGCCGTGATGGCCGGCATGCCGTCGGGCGAGGAGCGGGTGCGGTGGAAGCCGTCGCCCTTCTCGCCACATCCGAGCACATAGCCGAGGATCTTGGCGCCGCGCGCCATCGCGCTCTCCGCATTCTCCAGCACGAGCGCCGCGCCGCCTTCGCCCATGACGAAGCCGTCACGGTTCTTGGAGAAGGGTTTGGACGCCCCTTCCGGGTTCTCGTTCTGGGTCGAGAGCGCTGAGAGCAGGGAGAAGCGGACCAGCGATTCCGGATTCACCGAGCCGTCGGTGCCGATGCACAAAGCTGCATCGGTCTCGCCGCGGCGGATCGCTTCGACGCCGAGCTGGATTGCCGTGGCGCCGGATGAGCAGGCGGTCGACAGCGAGATCGGCGAGCCCCTGGTGCCGAAGCGGTCGGCGACACGATCAGCGACCGTGCCGAAGATGAAGAGGTCGTGCCACGGCTTGAAGCGGCCAGTGGCCGCGGCCTTGAGAAGATCCTTGTAAGTCACTTCACCGCCTTGGCCCGAAGCCTCGGCCAAAGCCTCGCGCTGCGGCCATTCCATCTCGACCGGCGGCACAGCGATGAACAGCGCGCCCGGGAAATCACTGGACGCCAGACCCGACTGGCCAACCGCTTCCTCTCCCGCCAGCATGGCGAGCCGCTCGGACAGCATGGGGGCGCAGAAGGGCTCCACATCAACCGAGTCGATGGTGCCGGCAATGGTGGTGCGCAGGCCCTCGGTGGGAAAGCGTTCGATGCGGTGAATGCCGGACTGGCCGGCGGTCAGCGCAGCCCAGGTGTCGTCCTTGCCCTGGCCGAGGGACGTGACCACGCCCATGCCGGTGACGGCAACGAGCGGGCGGCCCTGTTTGTCGCGAAGCGCCATAGCCTTCTCCTCAAGCCTTGGTGAGCCGGATGGCGCCTTCGCCGCGCCAATGTCCGATGGAGGTGACGAGCGCCTCGCCCGCTTGGCCTCCGGCAATCAGGCCGGCGGCCAGCGCGACGCCGATGGGCGCCTGGGCTTCCATGGTGTGGCCGACGAGATCGCCGGTCGCATGGATGGCCGCACCGGGTGTGATGTCCTTGAGCGCCGCCCGTTCCTCGTCCGTGATGCCCTTGATGCCGGTGGCACCGGAGATCACGACATCGGGCTTGGCCCCGAGCTGCCGCGACAGACCATGAAGCGCGCCTTCGACGCTGCCCGGCTGGCGCCGGCTGCGGTCGGAGGCGACGCCCGCGATGGCGGCGAGCGGCTTTGCCCCGCGCGCGGCGGCGTGTTCGCGGGATTCGAGCACCAGGAAGCAGCCCCCCGATCCGAGGATCATGCCGCCGCCCTGAGCCGGGCGCTCCCAGACTGAAGTATACGGCTTCTTCCAGAGGAAGCTGCCCATCTCGTAGATGAGGAGGACGTCGGGCCGTTCGGCATTGTACGAACCGCCGACGAGGAAGATGTCGTCCTGGCCCGAGGCGATGCGCTCGCGGGCGATGCGGATGGCATCGACGCCGCTCGATTCCTCGCCCATGAAGGTGCGCGAGGCGCCCGTGACGCCGTGGACGATGGAGATGTTGCCGGCGAGCAGGTTGGAGAGCTGCGCCAGAAACAAGGTCGGGCGCAGATCGCCCATCAGGCGCTCATTGAGGAAGACGCCGGGATTATCAGCCTGGCGCAGCCCGGTGAGGATCTGCCCGTCGACGGCATAGTCCCGCTCGCCGCCACCGGCCGAGACGATGAGCTGCATGCGGCCCTTCAAAGCCGCATCCTCCTTGGCGCCCGCTGCATCGAGGGCGAGGCCTGCCGCATAGCAGCCGAGCTTCTGCCACGGCTCCATCTGGCGCTGGTCGGATTTCTTCGGGATCTGCCGGTCCCACTCAAGGGTCACCGCCGGGTGGACCGGGAAGGGTTCGAAACTGGCCGCATCGGTGTTCGGAGTGCCGCCGGCCAGCGCCGTCAGGTGCGCCTCAAGGCCTTCTCCCGCCGAGGAAACGAGGCCTACTCCCGTAATGACGACGTCGCGCATCACACATTTTCCTCCAGGAGACCGATGCGCTTGGCTTGCGCGCGCATCAGGCCGTCCATGCCTTCCGGGAAGGGCATGATCCGGAAGCGCAGCTCCGCATCGCAGATCGGCTTGCCCTCGGCCGTGATCCTGGCCTTGGTCACCGCATAGCCCGAGCCTTCATGCTCCAGCGAAGCCGTGACGGTGAGCACCGTACCCGGTCCGACGAAGGTGCGAAAGCGCGCCTTGTCGACGCCCATCAGGAACGGCATGTGGGTGAAGCCCATCAGGCCCAGCACGAGATAACCGGAGGCCTGGGCCATGGTTTCGGTGAGGAGAACGCCGGGCACGAGGGGGTGGCCGGGGAAATGCCCTTCGAAGACAGGGCTTTCCTGGGGGACGACGGACGACACCTCGATCCGCTTGGTCTCGCGGTCGAGGCTCGTCACCTGGTCGATCATTTCAAAATATTCGAGGCGCATTCTTGCGAAACCTGTCCCCCTCCCCCTTGTGGGGAGGGCCAGGGTGGGGGTGCCGGCGATGAACTGGACCAGCGTGACGCTTACACCCCCACCTCCAACTCCTCCCCACAAGGAGGAGGAGGGCTGCGTCGCGCCTTGCATCCCGACAAACCCTCAGGGCCTATCGCCGGGATGGTCGTCTTGTCTTCAGGCCTGCTTGGCGGCCACCAGCGCATCGATGCGCGCCACGAGGTTCTTCAGGACGAAGTATTCCTCGGCCGGAGCCTTGCCCTCGTTCACTTCCTGGGTCCACTGCTCCAGGGGCAGCTTGATCCCGAAGGCCTTGTCGATGGCGAACGCGATATCGAGGAAGGCAAGCGAGTCGATGCCGAGATCCTCGATGGCGTGGCTCTCGGGCGTGATCTGCTCGCGCGGGATATCGGCGGTCTCCGAAATGATGCCGGCGACGGTCTCGAAGGTGGACGACATGACGCCGCTCTCCTGGAAATGCGTGTTGGTCTCAACGAAAAAGCGTCGCCAAGCATCTAGGCCCGGCTTCCAGTCGCTCTTGTCGTCGAGGAGGGTTGTATTAGAACGCACCCCTTACACGACCGGCCGCAGGGCGGCAACCGATTGGTTGCATTTCCAGGCCGGGCTGAAGGTGAAACTCAAGAAACTCCACCTGCGATGACGATCAGAGGAGCAAGTGATTGATTAATCGCCACTCATCGTCGATAAGGGCCGCCTCAGATCTCAACCCGAATTATCTTACATATTAACGGATTGCTGAATCAACGTGCTCAACAGGTTCCGCAGACCTGCCGTCCGCCGCGCGCGACGCTTGGCCCGCATTGCCCGATGGAACAGGCCTATTGAGGGCACATTCGGCCGTCTGCAGGCTTGGGCCCACATGCTCATTGCCGATCACGGCGTGTTCCGCCTCTTCTACCTGAACAAGCACCCGGTCACGGACCGGCTCTGGCGGTCGGCCCAGCCGGCCCCGCACCAGATCGCGGCCCTGAAAGCCGAAGGCATCAAGACGATCATCAACCTGCGCGGCGGCCGGGAGCACGGCTCCTGGCAGCTCCAGAAGGAGGCCTGCGACCGGCTCGGCATTGATCTGGTGGAGTTCGTAGTGCGCTCCCGCGGGGCACCGGACCGGGAGACCCTGCTCTCGGCCAAGGAATTCTTCGACACGATCGAATACCCGGCAGTCCTGCACTGCAAGTCGGGGGCGGACCGCGCCGGCTTCGTGGCCGCGCTCTACCTCGTGGTCTACGAGGGCAAGTCCATCGACGAGGCCCAGCAGCAATTGTCCATGCGCTACGGCCATTTCCGGTTTTCCAAGACCGGCATCCTGGACGCGTTCTTCGAACTCTACCGCCGGGAGGGCGAAGCCAAGGGCATTCCGTTCCTCACCTGGATCGAGACCCAGTACGATGCGGACGATCTGGAGCGGAATTTCCGGTACGGCTTCTGGTCCCATCTTCTCGTCGACAGGATCATGCGGCGCGAGTAGGGGCCAACGGCCAACTCCCTTAATCCAGCCAAACCTTCTTCAGTCCTCATCCTGAGGAGGGCGCGCAGCGACCGTCTCGAAGGAGGATCCAGTGTGCTCTGGAGACGCCTCGCCCTTCGAGACGCTACGCTCCTCAGGGTGAGGCTTCGTTGTGTTTTGCGCAGATGTCAGGAGACCACCAGGCTGGGCTCGCTGTCGTCGGACAGCTGCAGGCGGTGCAGGCGGGCATAGGCTCCCGCCTTGGCGATGAGAGCCTCGTGCGAGCCCGTTTCCGCAACCCGGCCCTTTTCCATCACGACGATTTTCTCCGCGTTGCGGACCGTCGAGAGGCGATGGGCGATCACGAGCGTGGTGCGGCCCTTCATGAGCTTGCGGATGGCATCCTGCACCAGACGCTCCGATTCGGAATCGAGGGCGCTCGTCGCCTCGTCGAGGAGCAGGATCGGGGCGTCCTTCAGGAAGGCGCGGGCGAGCGAGATGCGCTGGCGCTCGCCGCCCGACATGCGGCCGCCGCCCGGCCCGACCACCGTGTCGTAGCCCTCCGGCATTCTCATGATGAAGTCGTGGGCCGCCGCCGCCTTGGCGGCGTTCACGATCTCCTCGTCGGAGGCGCCGGACCGCCCGAAGGCGATGTTGGCCCGGATCGTGTCGTCGAACAGGACGACGTCCTGGCTCACTACCGCAACAGCCTGCCTCAGACTGGCGAGGGAGACGTCGCGCACGTCCTGCCCGTCGATTAGGACGGCACCCCGGGTCGCATCGTAGAGGCGCGGCACGAGGGACAGGAGCGTCGACTTGCCCGAGCCGGATCGGCCGACCAAGGCTGTGGTCTGCCCAGCCTCGGCTATGAGATCGACATGGTCGAGGGCCGCCGCCTCGCCGTCGTAGGAGAAGGACGCATCCGCAAACCGGATCTCGCCGCCTGTCAGCCGCAGCGGTTCCGCCCCCGGACGGTCCTGAATCTTGGGCGCCTGATCCATCACGTCGAAGGTGCGGTGCAGGGCGGCGGCTGCCTCCTGGACGATGGCGTTGAGGTTGCCGAGCGCCCGGACCGGGTGTGCTGCCATGACGAGGGCGCTGACGAAGCCGGTGAAATCGCCCACGGTGCTGTCTCCGGCGAGAATGCGCTGGCCGATCAGCATCAGGACGATGGCCACGGCGAGGCCGCCGCCCGTCTCGAGCACCGGATCCATGCGACCGCGGGCATTGGCCGCCTTCATCTTGAGGTTGCGGACATCGTCGAAGGTCTTGGCGGCCTTGGCCTTCAGGTAGCGCTCGAGCCCATAGGTCTTGGCGATGCGGGTGCCGGCAAGGCTCTCGGTGATGAGGCTCGCCATCACGCCGGTTTGTTCCTGGGTGGAGGCGGCAACCCGGCGCAGCTTCCGTCCGATCTTGTTCACAGGATAGGCGAAGAACGGCGCGATCACGGCCGCCACGATGGTCAGCACCGGGTCGATCCAGAGCATGGCGGCAATCAACGCCATGAGGGTCGTCGTCTCGCGCAGGAACACCGTGGAGAGGCGGGTGAGCGCCTCGCGGATGAAGGAGAAGTCCGTGGTGAAGCGCTGGGTCAGCGCCGCCGGGCTCTCGCGGTCGATCTGGGAGAGATCAGCCTCGATCATGTGGCCGTAGAGAGCCGTCTGCATGTCGGCCTCGATCCGGGTCACCACCTTGTTGGTGAGCACGGTGAGCGCAAGCAGCGAGAAGCCCTTCACGGAGGTCACGACGATCACGAAGAGCGGGGCCAGCATGATGGCCCGCGCATCCTTGACGTCGAAGGCATCGAAAGCCGCCTTGATCAGGACCGGGTAGAGTCCCGTCGCGCCGGACACCAGGGCGACCAGCACGACCACCACGGCCAAGGTCTTGCGGTGCGGACGCATCCAGTCCCGCCACAGACGGCTGATCAAGGGAAGGGTATCCCCCCGAAGGATGCTCTTGGACGCCATGGATTCTTTGAAATTCCCGATTGAAGGCCTGCGGTTAGCATGTGAACCATCGGGCCGCAAATCTTTCGGAACGCCAACAGGGGTCCAGCGCTGCTTTGCCGCTCGCAGAGCAGCGCCGGCCTTGTCACAGTGACTCCGAATGCCCGTCAGACCGCCTTCAGGTGCCGGATCGGGCGGCCTGGGGCGATCATCTCGGCGGCCGCGATGATGCCTTGGGCGTCAATGCCGAAATGGCGGTAGAGGTCCTTGACCGTGCCGGTCTGGCCGAAATGCTCCACGCCGAGCGAGCGGGTGCGGTGGCCCATGACCGAGCCCATCCAGGCGAGCGTCGCCGGATGGCCGTCGATCACCGTCACCAGACCGCAATGGGGCGGAACGTCGGCGAGCAGGCGTTCCACATGGGACCGCGCATGGACCAGGCCGCGCTCGCGGGCGCGCTGCGCCGCCGTCCAGCCCGCGTTGAGCCGGTCGGCCGAGGTGATGGCGAGAAGGCCGATGTCGCGCCGGTCTTCGGCCATGAGGCCCACTGCCTCGATGGCCTCCGGCGCCACCGCGCCCGTATAGGCCACGACAACTTGGGCGTTCGGCCCGGGCTTCCGCAGCCAGTAGGCGCCCGCCATGATGTCGTCGGCCAGCTCCGCGGTCATCTCGCGCTGCGGCTGTTCGAGGGTGCGGGTGGAGAGGCGGAGATAAACCGAGCCGCCGGTCTCGTCGCGCAGCCAGGTCCGCTCGTCGGGCTCGCCGCCCTCGCGCTGCATGTAATCGAAAGCCCAGCGCATGATGACCGCAAGCTCGTCCACGAAGGCGGGCTCGAAGGAGGCTAGGCCATCCTGCGCCATGCCGACCAGCGGCGTGCCGATGGACTGGTGCGCCCCACCCTCCGGGGCCAACGTCACGCCGGACGGCGTGGCGACGATCATGAAGCGGGCATCCTGATAGCAGGCATAGTTGAGCGCATCGGCGCCGCGATAAATGAACGGGTCGTAGAGGGTGCCGATGGGCAGGATGCGCTCGCCGAAGAGCGA
Source organism: Microvirga sp. (assembly GCA_020697385.1). Lineage (GTDB taxonomy): Bacteria > Pseudomonadota > Alphaproteobacteria > Rhizobiales > Beijerinckiaceae > Microvirga. The sequence goes on from JAJFBI010000079.1 coordinate 8,375, forward strand.
GTGCGACAGGCCCAAAGCCGAGAGCACGATGAACAGGTTCATCTCGGCGATGCCGAGTTCGATATGCTGGCCCGACGGCGAGAATTCCCAGTTATAGGTGGAGGGAATCCGCTCCTTCTTGAAGGTGTCGACGAGGCTCTCGCGAGCATAAAGCCCGCGCCGGTTCACCCAGGCGCCGAGATTGGTCGAGACGGTCACGTCCGGGGCCGTGGTGACGATGCGCGAGGCCAGCGCATCGTCCGAGCGTGCCAGCTCGTTGAGGATGAAGCCGAAGCCCTGCTGGGTCGACATGGCCGGATTGGCCGGGAAGGCGAGCTTTTCCGGCACCGGCACGGACGGCGCGGCGTAGCGGCGGGTGCCCTTCTGGATGAACGGCACCTCGCTTAAGAAACGCTCGATCTCGGCCTGAGGCGCCTTCATGCCCTCGAACTTGTCCCATTCATGACCCGGGCGCACCCCTTGGGTCTTCTGCCAGGCCCCCATCTGGTTGGGCGTCAGCATGCCGGAATGGTTGTCCTTGTGGCCGGCGAGCGGCAGCCCGAAGCCCTTGATGGTGTAGGCCAGGAAGCAGACCGGGCGGTCGTGCTGGCGCGCCTTTTCAAAGGCGTCGAGCAGGCTCGGCAGGTCGTGGCCGCCGAGATTGGCCATGAGTTCGGCCAGTTCCTCGTCCGAGCGCTTCTCGATGAGGCGGGTGACCGGCCCCTGGTCGCCGAGATCGTCGAGCAGGCGCTTGCGCCACGCGGCGCCGCCTTGATACGTCAGGGCGGAGTAGAGCTGGTTGGGGCAGGAATCGATCCAGTCGCGCAGCTTCTCGCCGCCGGGCTCCCCCTCGCGAATCACCGCATCCAGGCTCTGGCGGTTGTAGTCGATGATCCACCACGTGTTGCGGATGCCGTGCTTCCAGCCTTCGAGCAGGGCCTCGAAGATGTTGCCCTCGTCCATCTCCGCATCGCCCACCAGCGAGATCATGCGGCCTTCCGGCTTGTCCTTCATCCAGCCATGGGCCTTCACGTAATCCTGCACGAGGCTGGCAAACAGCGTCTGGGCGACGCCCAACCCCACCGAGCCGGTGGAGAAATCCACGTCATCGATGTCCTTGGTGCGGGACGGATAGGACTGCGCGCCCTTGTAGCCGCGGAAGTTTTCCAGCTTCTCGCGGGTCTGGCGGCCGAAGAGATATTGGATGCGGGCTGGCATGGGGCTTCACCGCCACCCGGTCCTCAGGGCGCAGCACCGAGAAGTAGAGCGCCGCCAGGATGGTGGAGAGAGAGGCGGAAGACGCCTGGTGCCCGCCAATCTTCATCCCGTCCTCGTTGGGACGCAGGTGATTGGCGTTGTGGATCGTCCAGGTGGACAGCCAGAGCACCTTGCGCTCGAGTTCCTTCAAGATGCTCAGGTGCCGTGCGTCAGCCATGTCGTCCCTCCCGGTTTTGCCGAGATATATGCCGGAAGCTTTTCCGACGCGAGGCCTAAGGCTTGGGAGCGGCTGGCAGGAGGTGAAAAACGAAAAGCCCGCCGGATGGCGGGCCTTCGTGTATCTCTCGTATTTGAGAGAAATTGGAGCGGGCGAAGGGATTCGAACCCTCGACCCCAACCTTGGCAAGGTTGTGCTCTACCCCTGAGCTACACCCGCGCTCCGCGATGCCGGGGCATCGTTGCGAGGCCCGTGATGTGCCCCAAAACGGCGCGCTTTGCAAGAGGGTTCGGGCGATCTTTTCGA
>JAJFBI010000694.1 GCA_020697385.1 Microvirga sp.
ACGGCCAGCCGCAACAGCCGAACTCGATCGGGCATGCCTGGGATCGCTTCCTGGCCGCCACAGACCTGCCGCGCATCCGGTTCCATGATCTGCGGCACAGCCACGCCACGGCCATGCTCGCCCGCAACATTCATCCGAAGATCGTGAGCGAGCGGCTCGGGCCCAGCCGGGTCGCGCTCACGCTAGATACCTACAGCCACGTCATTCCGGGGATGCAGGAGGAGGCGGCTGCCGCGATTGACGCCGCCTTCGGCGCCGCGTTAGAGAAGCCAGCCTGATCCGTTGGGTAGCAAAATGGTAGCAGGGCCTCGCCCTTCGGCCCTGCTAACTCCAAATAGCTCAACGAAATCAATGCCGGAGACGTGGCCGAGAGGCTGAAGGCGGCGGTTTGCTAAACCGTTATACGGTGATAAGCCGTATCAGGGGTTCGAATCCCCTCGTCTCCGCCAAGACCTTGCTATAGTTAGCTGTTTTGGCTTCTGCTCATGTGACGGTTGAAGTCGTCGCGCGTGAACAATCAGCGAATTGGCACCCGATTGGCACCCTAGCCCTTCAGGACTCGCCAATGCTCATGGCGGCGTCGATTGCCCGCGCTGCGCCGTCATCGCCGCGATCGAACAGGTGAGCATAGACGGACATCGTGACGACGGGACTGCCGTGGCCAAGGCGGCGCGAGACGGTGACGGGATCGGTACCGGACGCGATCAAAGCCGAGGCATGGCTATGGCGTAGAGCCTGTAGCGTGACCTTCGGGACGCCACGGGCGGCGGCGAAGCGCTTCCAATCCTGCGTGATCCGGTCCGGGTCGCGGACCTGTCCATCAACCGTCCCGAACACGAAGGCGTCACTGGGCAGCTTGCCAATTCCCAGTGCCATGCGGGTTTCGAGCTGCGCCTTCCGATGCTCGCGTAAGACGGCGACGGCGCCGGCGGGGAGGGTGATCGTGCGCCGGCCGTGCCGCGTCTTCGGGGCCTTGATCCGCAGGCCCTGCGCCTTGGTCTTCTCGACCGCGCGCTCGACCCTGAGTTTGCCGGCATCAAGGTCCACGTCGCCCCATTGCAGGCCCATCAACTCGCCGCGGCGCATTCCCGTTGCCAGGAGCACGACGACCTGCGGATAGATCACGGTTTCGCGCATGGCCGCGAGTGCCGCCTTCACCTGCTCGGCTTCGAGGATTTTCACCTCGTCGGCCGCTACCTTGGGAGGCGCGACGATCGCGGCCGGGTTGCGGGTCAACAGCTCGCGCCGGAGCGCATCGGCGAGCCCCTTATGCAACACGCGGTGCGCATGCCCTACCGTTCGTGGCGCAAGCGGCCCGCCTTCATGTCCCCCAGCCCTCAGAAGCTTCGCGTGCCAGTCCGCAACGTGCGCGGCCTTAAGCTTCTGGAGGGCGTGAGCCCCGAGGTGCGGCACGATCTGTCGCTCAATTAGCTGGCGGTAGCGCTCAGCCGTCTTGGGCGCGAGCGAAAGCGTCTCGGCGGTGTCTATCCACGCCCGCATGTAGTCGGCGATGGCGAGCTTCGATGGCTCAACCATCGTGCCCGCGTCGTGCGCGGCCAGGAGGCGCGTCAACTCCGCCTGCGCCTCTTTCTTGGTGCCTCGCACGGTGACGAAGCGCGTCAACCGCTCGCCGGTCGCGGGATCGCGGCCGAGGTCGAACTTGAGGCGCCAGCTATTCTTGCCGCGCCGGGTGATGTTGCCGCTGCTCATTTGCGCCTTCCCTTCTGGATGCGGTGGACCATAGTTCCGAGGTCGCGGCGCAAGTCTTCTGTGCGCTTGATTGATCCGGTGGACCTCGGCTCCCCGGTCTCGATCTCCTCTAGGATCGTATTCGCAAACCCCGGCCCCAGGTCGGCAAGCGCTTGGTCGAGAACGTCAAAGCCCGTTGCCTTGGGTGGGACGATCTCACCTTCGGGCCGAACTGCCTCCAGTACCTTCTGGACCGCCTTCACGGCTTGATCGAACGCATATGGATTAGTGAGCCAGTGGTTCGCGCCTTCACTCGTTCGTGTGGTGATGAACCCGGCGGCACGCCCGGTTTCGCGCATCGCCCACGCGATGGTTTTCATGATCCCGAAGATTTCCTGGCCGCCGAACTCATCCTCGATACGCCGGTTGCGATCAAAGGAGTCGTTGAGCCGGAACTCGATCTCCTCTGAGATCGAGCGGCCGGACTTTTCCGCCTCCTCGACGAGACGCTCTCGAAGGCCAGACCTCGCACGAAAGGTGAGGTTGGCTCCCCCCTTTCGCTCGTGATCCGGCAGCGGCGGCCGGCCTCTCCGTTTCGGCTGGTTCGTGTCGGGCATTTCGTGTCCTCCACAGACATCTGCGCACATCCCGTGAATGTACGCAAATTAAATCTTGCACAATGGTCCACGTTCGTGTTTATGGGTTTACCGCGAATCCGCGGTAATTCCACTGCAAGAGGCTTTGCCTCGACCACTCCGATAGAGAGGAGCCGTGTTCATGGACGAGAGCATCCTTCGTGAGATCACGGAGAAGTTGACCGTGGACCTGCCTACCGCCGGGCGTGCACTGTGCGACGTGGGGCGAAACGCCAGCTGGAGCAAGATGTGCGGACGCTGTTGCTTTGGGTTCCGTCTTGGCCCGGCACGCGACAGCTTCGGAACATCATCGGGCCATGCAGTAGT
>JAJFBI010000695.1 GCA_020697385.1 Microvirga sp.
CGTTCCATGGACCGCGCGCGAACGTCCGCTCTTGCACCTAATACCAACCGGCGTGGGTTTTGACTCGGAGGGATTCCACGAACGGTCGTGAGCTGATTCCATGGCGCGAGGAGGATTCGCGTCATGTCATCTGCGGTGTGCTTGCGAGGGGATTACACGTCGAGCGAGCTCCGCGGGCTGGCGGCGGCGACGAAGAACGCGAACCAGAGCCGACGGCTTCTGTCACTGGCTGCCGTTCTGGACGGGATGAGCCGAGCGGCGGCGGCCCGTATCGGCGGGATGGACCGGCAGACGCTGCGAGATTGGGTCCACCGTTTCAATGAGCACGGCCCCGAGGGTCTTTTGGACAGCTGGTCCAAGGGGCCTACGCCCCGTCTCTCGGCGGAGCAGCGGGCCGAGATCGCGCAGCTCGTCGAGACCGGCCCGGACAGGGCTGTGCATGGCGTCGTACGCTGGCGGCGGCTCGATCTGCAGCGCGTTATCGGCGAGCGCTTCGGGATTGAGTACCACGAGCGGACCATCGGCAAGATCCTTAAGGCGCTTGGCTTCTCGCACATGACCGCCCGCCCGCGTCACCCGGCGCAGGATGCGCGCACGATCGACGCCTTCAAAAAAACTTTCCGGTCACGCTGAGGGCCCATCTGGCTGGCATCGCGACGAAAAAGCCCGTCGAGATCTGGTTCCAGGACGAGGCGCGGATCGGCCAGAAGAACGGCCTCGTACGACAATGGGCGAGGCGCGGAACGCGGCCGCGCCAGCCCGCCGATCAGCGCTACGAGAGCGCCTACCTGTTCGGCGCGATCTGTCCGGCTCGGGGCACGGGCGCAGCGCTGGCCCTACCTTTTGCCGACACCGAAGCGATGCAGCTTCACCTCGACGAGATCGCCCGCACTGTCACGAAGGGGGCCCATGCCGTCCTGCTGCTCGACCGAGCTGGGTGGCACACGACCGCAGCCCTCGCTGTCCCACGAAACATCACCATCATCTTCCTGCCGTCTCGCGCCCCAGAGCTCAACCCGGTCGAGAACGTCTGGCAGTACATACGCGCGAACTGGCTTTCAAACCGCGTCTTCGAAACCTACGACGACATCGTTGAGGCCGCCTGCGACGCCTGGCGGAAACTCATCCAAGAACCCGAAGCTATAACCTCGATCGGAACACGCGAATGGGCGATCGTCGGTCAAAGATGAGGGCCGTTGGTATTAGTCGGGTTGTTAGCTCTTTTTCTGGTCGCGTTCACTGTTGCCACAATTTTGAGATCAAACGTCATTACGCGCTCTGGAGAGATACCCTACTTAAGTGGCGGCGATACAAATATCTACTACGGACTAAAATACCTCTCGCCGCCGCAGCTTTCATTCAAAGCCGATACGAGCATTACTTTTTCTCTTAAGCATCAAGATGTGGACCATTTCGTGATCAACATCAGGAGTTATTTGGTAGGAGCGCCCAACATTCGATGGACTGCGACTGGATCTGTCCTTTCGAGTGACGATCCTAGGAGCACGTGGGAGTCGTTCTCGACATGGCAGCAGCTTTTTAGCATTACTGCATTGTTAGCCCTAATTGGCTTGATTGCGGACATGATTGGGATCTATCAGTACCTGTCGCAGCGATCAAAGTGAGTTGGACGCCCGTTGGGCAGCGGCGCCGAAATGCCGAGACGATCTTGCTGAACGCGGCCTGAGCGCCTGCCCTTCTTCCTCTCTGTTTGACCAAACAGAACTTTAGGCTCCAGCCGCCCTCCCCTTGCTGGAATTCCGAGAAAACTAAGGTTGATGGAACTTCGGGCTCGTGCCAAAGTTCGCTAGCTATGAGCAAACTGCTTCTGACTACGCCAGAAATCCTGACCGTTATCGACGGTGCCGGACCGCGCGACATCGACAACTGGCTTGCGCGGCTTGAACACCTCTCGACGGAATATGAGCAGCCGGGCCGCGGCCGTGCGCGCCGGTTCAGTCGATTGAACACAATCGAGTTGGCCTGCATCGGCGCTTTCGTGAGCGGTGGGGCCAAGCTATCGGAAGCGGCTGCATACGCGGGCGCTGTGGTAAGAAACACTCGCTATCTTGGGCAGCCTACGCGCGAATGGATGATCTTTTCGCCCGGCTACGCCGCGAGCGCGATAGGCTCGGATGGGAAGGCCCTCAACCTGAGTAAGGTCGGGCACGAACTCGGCTCTACAGTCCTTACGGCTTTCAACGTCGGAGAGATCGTCCGGCGCGTGAACGCCCTCTATGCGGCCGAGGGCTGACCGTGACCTTGCAACCTCATCCGCTCGCCAGCCTTTTCCTCTGATCGAAGGGTCCGAGTTCGGGGAGCTTGTTGCCGATGTTCGTCAACACGGCATCCGAGAGCCGGTGGCTTCTGGGACGGTCAAATCCTTAACGGTCGCAACCGCTGGCGTGCCGCACAAGCTGCCGGCATAGAATGTCCTACTCGCCCCTATGTGGGTGACGACCCTTACGCCTTCGTACTTTCGGTCAACATTCATCGCCGCCACCTCACCGCAGAGAAAAAGCGCGACTTGATCGCGAAGGTCTTGAAGCGAAGCCTGAGCTGTCGAACCGGCAGATCGCCGAACAGCTGAACGACGATCACAAGAAGGTCGGCCGGGTTCGCCAGAAGCTTGAGGCAACTGGGGCACTGCCGACCGGGCATTGAAGCTCCCTGGTGAACCCCCCGATAGTTACCGCGCCAAGTGGGCGGGTGTGGATGTCAAGACCCTCAAGGCGGCTCGGGACCGCGAAGGCTTACCCCTTCCGCTGAAGTTTGCTCTCGACGCTTTCCGTGCACTGACGGACGACCAGCAGGCGCGCTTCCTCCACATCATCGAGGCTGAGCGCCTCTCCGGGAAAAGCAAGTCAGCTATTCAGCTGGCCGCTGACAGAGCTGAAGCAATGGCCACCTCTCGGCAGCAGGCCACGAACGTGGCGGCGGAGTAAGCGCCTATGGCGCGCCAAACCGCACTCCCGATCAGCTTACCGCCCATCGGGCGAGACGCTCGAAGTGGCGGCGGCGTTCTGCTCGTTCTCGCCCGGCAAGTTCATGGAACTTGTGAACCGAGGCTTCATTTTCATCAAGATCCCAGCGCTTTGGCGCGACCGTCACAAGACTGTCAGAGTGTATGTGCGGCGCGGCAAGGGGCCTCGCGTTCCCCTCCCCGCCGATGTGGCCTCAGATGAGTTTAGAGAGGCCGTGCCGAAGCCGAAATGCATCGACGGCTCGCCAGCGAGAAACGGCGGAAGCTTACGCGGCATCCACGTCGCTCCACGTTTCGTCTTGTGCGTCGGCCTCGGACGGCAGCGACTTGAACCGCAGCCGCACAGGCCCGGCCGAGACGCAAACCAGCCCCTGCGGGCTCTATTGCGGCTTTGGTCGAGTGTAGGGGACTCGAACCCCTGTTTTCGCCTGGGAGGGCGAACGCCGGTCGCGCCCGCGACATCACACTCCCGAACAGTCCATATCAGCCGCAGGAGTAACCTCACCTGTAACCTGTCCAGAGGGCCGCCGGCAATCGTTTGAAGCTAAGAGATTGAAATCCTTTGTGG
>JAJFBI010000696.1 GCA_020697385.1 Microvirga sp.
CCTGTTCGCAGGCTTCCAGGCGGCCGGCACCCGCGGCGCCGCCATGGTGGGAGGCGCGGAGGCGGTGAAGATCCATGGGCAGTACATCCCGATCCGCGCGCAGGTAAGAAACCTTTCAATGCTTTCGGCGCATGCCGACGCGGAGGAACTCTTGCGCTGGCTCGGCAACTTCCGCAGGCCCCCGCGGATGACCTTCGTCACACATGGGGAACCGACCGCATCCGATGTCCTGCGACGTCGAATCCAGGACGAACTCGGATGGCCGGCGACCGCGCCGGAGCATCTCGAACGGGCGGCGCTGCAGTGAGGCCAGATCCGCACACGTCTCTTGCTAGTCCGGCCGAAGTCCATCGCAGCCGGCTGCGGGCGCGGCGTCTCGGCATCTACACGCACGATCAGGCCGTCGTGTTCATGCGCACCGACTGCCACGTGTGCCGCTCGGAGGGGCTAACACCGCATTCGCGCGTGCTCCTCAGCGCGGGGGCGCGCGAGATCATCGCCACGCTCTACCAGGCGTCGGACGGTCTCGTCGGAGTAGACGAGGCCGGACTGTCCGAGGCGGCTTGGAGCCGTCTTGGCCTGAGCGACGGCGATCCGCTGTTCGTGCGCCATCCCGATCCCGTGCTCTCGCTCAGCAGCGTGCGCGCCCGCATCTACGGCAATCGGCTCGAAGGGACCATGCTGCGCGCCATCATGTCGGATGTGGTGAGGGGCCAGTACTCGGACGTCCACCTCTCGGCCTTCATCACGGCGGGTGCCGCCGTGCCATTCGACCGCGACGAGACGATCGCGCTCACGCGTGCGATGGTGGAGGTCGGTGATCGGCTCGCGTGGACGAACGGCCCAATCCTCGACAAACGTTCCGTCGGCGGACTTCCCGGCAATCGCACGACCCCTATCGTGGTTGCCATCGTCGCGGCGCACGGGCTGACCATACCGAAGACGTCCTCTCGCGCCATTACATCGCCCGCTGGGACGGCGGATACAATGGAGACCCTAGCGCCGGTCGATCTCGATCTTCCGGCGATCCGGCGCGTGGTCGAGCGGGAATACGGTTGCATTGTATGGGGTGGAGCCGTGCGGCTGAGCCCGGCGGACGACATCCTCATCCGCATCGAGCGCGCCCTCGACATCGACAGCGAAGGGCAGCTCGTGGCCTCGGTGCTGTCGAAGAAGATCGCGGCAGGCTCCACGCGCCTCGTGCTCGATGTGCCGGTCGGCCCGACTGCGAAGGTCAGGAGCGCCGAGGCTGCGCAGGCCCTTTCCCGAGCCCTGTCGGAAGTCGCCTCGGTGTTTGGCCTCGAGACCACGATCGTGCTTTCCGATGGCTCGCAGCCGGTTGGCCGCGGCGTCGGCCCCGCGCTCGAAGCCCACGACGTCTTGGCCGTGCTTCAGCAGGCGTGCGATGGGCCGAACGATCTGCAGGAACGCGCGTGCAGGTTAGCGGGCGCGCTTCTTGAGCTCGGCGGCAGGGCGGGCAAAGGGGACGGCATGCGTCTCGCGGCGGAGACCCTGAGTTCGGGCCGCGCCTGGGACAAGTTCCAGCGCATCTGCGAGGCGCAGGGCGGCATGCGGACGCCTCCCGAGGCGAGCCACAGGCGACCGCTGCCGGCGCCCGCCGCGGGGAAAGTATCATCGATCGATAACCGCAAGATCGCGCGCCTCGCGAAGCTCGCGGGGGCGCCAGAGGCGAAAGCCGCAGGTATCGAGATGCACGTGAGGCTCGGCGACCCGGTCGAGGTAGGGCAGCCCGTGTGCACGCTTCACGCCGTGACCCCAGGGGAACTCAACTACGCCCTCGATTATGCGGCATCGACGGAGGACATCGTCGAGATCGAGCCTCGATGACGCGCGCTCTTGTCATCCCCCTCCCAGGTAATGATGATCTCGCCGGCCGGATCGTGCGGGGCCTGGGCGCGGAGCTCGGGCAGCTAGAAACGCGCAACTTTCCCGATGGAGAGACCTACCTTCGCATCGTGACCGAGTCGAAGGGTCGTGATGTCGTGCTCGTATGCACCCTCGACCGCCCGGACCCAAAGCTACTCCCTGTCATCTTCGCCGCGAGGACGGTTCGGCAGCTCGGTGCAGCCCAGGTCGGGCTTGTCGCCCCTTATCTCGCTTACATGAGGCAGGACAAGCGCTTTCATAAAGGAGAGGCCGTCACCTCCACCATCTTCGCGACTCTTCTCTCCTCAGCGTTCGACTGGCTGGTCACGGTCGACCCGCACCTTCATCGCTACAAGTCGCTCGACGAGATCTATTCCATCCCGACGAGGGTAGTTAATTCGGCTCCGCTCCTAGCCGAGTGGATTGCTGCGAACGAGCCCGCGCCACTCTTGATCGGGCCCGACATCGAAAGCGAGCAATGGGTGAGCGAGGTCGCAGCGCGGGCGAACGCACCCTACCGGATCCTTCGTAAGCAGCGCCACGGCGACCGCGACGTCGAGATCACCATCCCCGACCTTCACGAGTTCAGCGGTCGTATGCCGGTGCTCGTCGACGATATCGTCTCATCGGGGAAAACGATGATCGAAACAGCGCGGCGCCTGAAAACCCAAGGCATGCCGCCGCCGATCTGCATCGCCGTGCACGCGCTTATGTCCCCGAGGTCGACGCCTCGCTGGGCGAGGTTCTTGGGGCCGTG
>JAJFBI010000697.1 GCA_020697385.1 Microvirga sp.
CTAGCGGACACGGTGCAGCGGACTTCTCGGCTATCGTTGACTCCTTGTGCGATGCCGCGGGAATCAAAAAGCCGCGCGTGCCTGAGGACTGGAAGCATCAAGCGTGAGTCAGCACCGATGGCTAGGAGCTCTTCGCATGCATGCGGCACAGCGTGGCAAGCCTACGCCGGTCGAGCCTACTGCACAAAGCGGTCGCGGGCCCAATGTCCGCTTGCCGCCCATTCGCGGACGCCACCTTACCAGGTGCAGATCACGAATAAGAGCGGCAGTTCTGAAGCTATGGCCTCCATTGAGACGGCAGCCATAGCGCGATGCTAGGCACGGCCATCAGGATTCCGATTGCGAGGATGTACACGGCCACGAAAGGCAAGACCCCAGTAAAGACGTCCGTGATCGGCCCGCGGTCCTTGCGCATGCCCTGCAGGACATAGAGCACGGTACCGTCCGGCGGCGAGATCAGCGCGATCTCGACCAGCATCGTGACGATCACGCCGAACCAGATCGGGTCGTAGCCGAGGGCCGTCACGATCGGGAACACGACGGGAATCGTGGTCACGATCATGGAGAAGCCCTCCATGAAGGTGCCGAGCGCGAGATAGAAGCCGATGATCAGCAGCATGATGCCCCAGGGCGGCAGCGGCATCGCAGCGACGATTTTGGCGAGCGCCTGCGGCACGCCGAGGCTGACCAAGACGTAGTTCAGGACGTAAGCGCCGAACAGAATGAGCCCAATTAGCGCCGTGTTGCGGGCCGTCGCCTCGGCCGAGGCGTTGAGCATGCGGAACGTGAGCTTGCCTCCGAGGGCGGCAAAGACCATGGCACCGACGACGCCAAGCGCTGCGGACTCCGTTGCGGTGGCAAGCCCGCCATAAATCGTGCCGAGCACGAGGAAGATCAGGATCGCGGTCGGGATCAGGTCGAGGAGGCTGCGCAGCTTGACGGGCAACGGCGTAGGCGGCGCAGCGCGATCGACGGGCGCCGATGAGCGCGCCTTGAGAAGAATGACCCCCACGAAGAGCGCAACCACGACGATGCTCGGGCCAACCGCCGCGAGGTAAAGGGCGCCCACCGAGGTCTCGGTCATCAGCGCGTAAATGATGAAGGTGATGCCGGGCGGGATGAGGTTGCCCAGTGCCCCGCCGGCTGCGAGCGAGCCGAGCACCATCCGCGGCTCGTAGCGCGTGCCCTGGAAGAAGGGCAGCGCAACCGCGCCCATGGTCGCCGCCGTGGCAACCGAGGAGCCCGAGATCGCCGAAAAGATGCCTGAGGCCGCGATGTTGGTGTGCAGGAGGCCGCCGGGTAGCCGGTCGAGCCAAACGTTGAGCGCTTTGTAGAGCCGGTCAGAGAGCCCGGCGCGGAGCAGGATCTCTCCCATAAGGAGAAAGAGCGGCACGGCGACGAGTACGAAGCTCGAGGACGGGTTCCAGACCGTCTGGCCGAGGAAGGCCCAGAAGGGCCGGTCGGAGAAGGCGAAGCCCGCGATGAGGCCGAGCACGCCGAGCGCGGCGCCGACATAGATGCCGGCGCCAAAGAACACGAGGAAGAGGCCTACGAGGAGCAGAAGCTCGGCGAGTGGCAGGGCGCCGCCGCCGCCTCCGAAGAGGCTCAGGCTGAGAGTGAGCCCAACGAGCACGATCAGGAAGGCGACGGCGATCATGGCGCCTTGAGCCGCGCCTTAACGCCCACCGCATCGAGCGCGTCGGCGGCTTCCTCGTCATAGGTGCGGGCGTGAAGCTGCGCCTCAACCTCGGCGCCGCGGCCGGCGAGGAGAAGGAGCAGGCCCTCGACTAACATCGCCAGGATGAGCAGCAGGAAGACCGCGATGCCAAAGGCCCATAGCCCCTGCGGGATCCACAAGGGGGTACGCAGAAGGCTTATGTCCGTCGCGCCGAAGAGAAGGGACTCGTCCAAGAGTCCATAGGCTCCAAAAGCGATGAAGCCGATGAAGACCGCCAGCGCTGCGAGGCTCAGAATATGGAGCGGATAGCGCGCCCGCGCTGGGAGACGATCGATTATGATATCGATGCGCACATGGGCGCGCGCCACAAGCGCATGGCCGAGCGCCCAGGAGATGCCGAAGGCGAGCGCGTAGCCCGTGACCTCGGTCGTCGATTGCGAGCTGAACCCGAAGAAGCGCCGCGCGATCACGTCGAAGGTGATGAATCCGGCGGTAAAGATGAAGCCCCAACCGGCGAGATAGCCCATGACGGCGGCAAGCCGAGCGACGAGCCCGCGCACGAAGGCCGCCGCGGCGGCGAGCGTGTCGAGCATCGCGGCCGGAAACCGAGATCAGCGCGGCTGGTAGCGGATGCCGGTGATCGGCGCGACGAGGCGGTTGTAGGTCTCCCCGCAGCGGTCGCCGCAGCGCCTAACCCAGGCGGGGAGCACAACAGTCGTGAGGGAATTGCGCAGGGTTTCCATGTCGCCCTGCGTTGCGGGCGTGACGGTCATCGGCCGGTTCTCGACAAGGCGCCCGATCTTACAGCCCTCGGGCCGGCCTGAATTGCAGGCGATCCCATCCTCGGTCAGCTCGACACCGAGCTTCCACTGCTCCTCCTGCACCTCGGTCATGACCTTTTGAAGGAAGTCGCGCACTGCCGGATCGAGCTTATTCCACCAGGAAAGATTGACGCCGTAGGCGGCC
>JAJFBI010000698.1 GCA_020697385.1 Microvirga sp.
AGGACGTAGACGGCGGCGCGGATCACTTTCGGCTCGCCCTCGCCGATCTCGTCGAAAGAACCACCGACATCGGAGCGCAGAACGGCGTACCGCTCGAGCCCGACCGCTGTTGCTGTCCAACTTGCGCCAAATGCATCGGCCTCACCGGGGACCTTCGGCCGGCCCCAGACCGATTGTCCGACTGCGGCGGCAAGGGATTTCGCGATCTTGGACGTGCCCCAAAGGTGGAAGAAGCCTGGTGGCTCGTTCGCAAAGTACAGCAGAGGGCCGGCGAATGCCGTCCCAACACACAGATGGACGTTGCTATTACCCTCAAGGGGCCGAGCGATCCGGTTTATCCACTCCTCAAATGTCCCCACGGCGTCGAGCCCGTGCTGTGTTTGAAGGCTCGCGGTCTGCAGCATAGGGCGCGGGCCCACAAAGCCGGAGGGGACTAAAGTTTGGTCAGGTAGAACAAAGACCCACGTGTCGTTGCTTCTATGCCAGCCAATTTGCGGAACCGAAGTGATCCTGTCCTTCACCTCCGTTGTGAGGAACTGCACGATCAGCTGCCGGGCCAATTTGCTTGGCACCACGCCGACCCCGAGAGAGGCTAAAAGCGCCGCGATCTCGGCGCCCTTGTCTGCCGCGATAAGCGCGTGCCGGATGGCCAGCCTTTTCACGCCGCCATCCCTATCGGTGATGACCACGTAGGTCCCCCAATTCTCTCCACGCCCGTCTCTCGTTAGCGCCTCGATGTCCATGGGCGTGGTCGAGATGGCATGCCAAAAGGGGGTTCCGTCGCTATCGAAGCGCCGGGCAAACACGCCGCGCCGCGAGACCTTGAAGTCCGTCCCGTAGTAGCGCACGGCATCCTCGGGTGCATCGTCGCGCGGTCCGCTACGAGCCTGCTGGTCTTTTCTCCGCTCGCTCCGACGGGCCCCAACGATCCGACTGAGTGTTTGCCGCGCAACACCGAAGCGCTTTGCCGACCCGTTTTGTTCAAGCTCGAGCTCCGCGTCGCTAACGCTGGTGACACGATCCGCCCGGCTGAAGAGATCAGCTTTGCGTCTCGTCTCTTCGGCTGAAACATTCTCAGCGCTTACTTCAAATGAAGGAACTGAGGCGCCCTCCGGAACGACGGGGGCATGCCTAGCACGCCGCGTCGAGGGCTCCGGTAGGCTTGGCACATCCGCCAGCACGCCAGGACCGCTAAGCCAGTTCAGCACGAGTTCAAGGGACACCGACGCCCTGACGAAGTCGCGCCCTGATCCGTTTTGAAGTGCGCCCAGCGTCTCGCGGCAAGTGTCCATTCCTGACTGGTCTCGCGAGAACCGCGGGTGATCGTTGAACCAGAACGCTGCCTGCTCCGATTGGGAAATGCGCACGAGGATGGATGGCTTTCCACCCTGTAAACGCGCCGGTGGGAGCCGTCGCGGCTTATAAAGGGCGCGACATAAGCTGGCGCCAACGACGCGTAACAGCGCTGCCAGATCTGAGATCGGCTCTATCCCAACCTCAGACCGGCCCGCCTTCGCGTCCAAGACAAAACTCATCAGCAATTCAGCAAGTCCGAGAAGAACCCGGTGCTGTATGTCTGCAGGCGTTAAGTCCGCTTCTGTCTCTGGCGACCAATCCGGCCCGGCCATAAAAACCCTCCACGTGCGGAGGGCTGGCCTGTCCGCTACTCTTGCCGATCTTCTCGGCCACATCCCACGTTCGTGGTGACCACCTTGCCGCGGTTAGAGGCAGGTTGGTGAGGGCCAGCCCTCGTCTTGATGCTGCAGAGTATTATATACGCGCGAACAGGAGCTGTCCAGCAAACGACCGCTCTAATGAGGTGCAGTGGTGGTGCGAGTGCGTCATCGGTAACTTCGCGGTCCAGCAGCGCCTGACGGGATCACCCGATCCCTACTCTGGGCGGAACCGCTCTTCCTTCCCGTCGGTGATTAGTTAGGGTCTCCGGGGAATCTCGCAGTAAGTGCATACCTGCGAGATACGAACATCCCTCCCGAACTCGCGCCTGAACCGTTCCCTGCTCACAAGTGTGGACTGGCCGGACCCTTGCTCCTGCTCGAACCACTCTTCCAGGTCCAACAGGTTAATAAATTCGGGGTTCGCTTGCTCCAGGCCGGATAGGCGCCTGGATGGCTATAGATCCGTCCAGCGAGTTCGATGAGCTTCGGATTAAACGGCCGCATCTCCTGGTCGGAGGTCTCGAGTAGGCTCTGGACGAGAAGCGGCTGGCTCCCATCGGGTGGGGATTTTAATTCATCGAGATCGACGCCACTATACAGGTCCGTGAGGATGCGTCCCGCGAAATTGACCACGGAACGTGGGTACATGCGGAGTTCGACATCCTGGGCGGCGTACTCGAGAAGGAGGATGTGGAGTTTGTGCTCCGAGTCGATCAGACCAGTTCGATCGGGTTTTCGAAAGCTGAAGTTATCGTTACGCATTGTTTTGCCTTCTTCGGCGCTACCGGGGTTGAAAGAAGGGCGGAGCGCTTGTCTATTTATCGTCGGGACGAGCTTACCTCCCTCCTCGAACCATTCCTCAGCTCTTATACCAAGACTCACTGATCAGAACCCATGCGCCCAGTGGCGCAGGCCGATGGCCATGATGTGCCAGGGCTGGTCGGTGAGCTTGCGCCAGGCGGCG
>JAJFBI010000699.1 GCA_020697385.1 Microvirga sp.
CCCGGCCCCCGAGGCGCATCGCATCCTGGAGCGGCTTGAGTTCCACTACACCCCCAAGCACGCCAGTTGGCTCAACATGGTCGAGATCGAGATCGGGGTGCTCAAACGCCAGTGCCTGGACCGGCGCATCGACGACCGCGAGGAACTCGAGCGCGAAATCGCCGCCTGGGAGCGCCAGCGCAATCTCGCCGGCGCACACCTGAAATGGATGTTCACGACCGAGAAGGCCCGCACCAAAATGGGCCGCGCCTACCCCAGACCAGCCGCTACCCTCGACCAGCCCGCCAAAGAGTCATAATCACTGTGCCGAGGAACTAGAACCGTGGATGAACGATGGACCAACGCCGCCCCACACCCGCCACGGGGGTGTATGGGACCCGCTCTCATATGTAGGTCAAAAAATTGAACTCAGGCGGCTCTGGAACAGCCGCCGGCTGGGTTCGTTATCGGCGGTCGCCGCTGCTCGATTTTCCCGGCTGGCCGCAGCACCCGCGGCTCGGCTCCCTGAACATCCGATGCAGCGTCCCGCCAGGTGGAGGTATGACATTGAGCTCCAAAGTCAACCGATCCGCCCTGCCAGACAGGATCCCGATCACCCTCACCATCAACAGCGCCTGCTATCGTCTGGAGGTGCGGCCCTGGACGGTGCTTCTGGACCTCCTTCGCGAGGATCTCGGCCTGACCGGCACCAAAAAGGGCTGCGACCACGGCCAATGCGGCGCCTGCACGGTGCTCGTCGAAGGCAAGCGGGTGAATTCGTGCATGACGCTCGCTGTCATGAAGGACGGGTCGAGCGTAACCACGATCGAAGGCCTGGCCAGCAACGGATCGTTGCATCCCGTTCAGGCCGCCTTCGCCGAGCACGACGCCTTCCAATGCGGCTACTGCACGCCCGGACAGATCATGTCGGCGGTCGCCCTGATGGAGGAGGGAAGGGCCCTGACGCGCGATGAGATACGCGAATACATGAGCGGCAACATCTGCCGCTGCGGCGCTTATTGCAACATCGTTGATGCCATCGAGGAGGTGCTGGCCAAGCGCAGCGGCACGCACCGGGAGGCAGCCGAATGAATCCGTTTTCCTACGTCCGCGCGGCCGATGTCGGTCAGGCCGTGCGCGAGATCGCAGGCGACCCTTCCGCCAAGTTCATCGCAGGCGGCACCAACCTCATCGATCTCATGAAGTATGATGTCGAGCGCCCGACGAGGCTCATCGACATCACACGTCTGCCGCTGAACGCGATCGAGGAGGCAGAGTACGGCGGGCTGCGCATCGGCGCGCTCGTCACGAACACCGACGTCGCCTACGACGCCCGGGTCGAGAGCCGCTACCCGATGCTTTCGAGCGCGATCCTGGCCGGCGCTTCGCAGCAGCTGCGCAATGCGGCATCGACCGGCGGCAACCTCCTCCAGCGCACGCGCTGCTCCTACTTCTATGACGTCGATACGCCGTGCAACAAGCGCGAACCGGGAACAGGATGCCAGGCGCTTCCCGGTTTCAACCGCTATCACGCGCTTTTGGGAGCGAGCACGAACTGCATCGCGACGCACCCTTCGGACATGTGCGTCGCGCTCGCGGCGCTCGAGGCGACGGTGCGCGTGGCCGGCCCGGACGGCGAGCGCGCCATCCCGTTTGCCGACTTCCACCGCCTGCCCGGCGATACGCCGGAGGTCGACACGAACCTCAGGCATGACGAGATCATCCTCGCCGTCGACCTGCCGGCCAGAGGCTTCGCGCAGCACAATACCTACCTCAAGCTGCGCGACCGGCTTTCCTACGCCTTCGCGCTCGTCTCGGTCGCCGTCGGCCTCGAGGTGGACGGCGGACGGATCGGTCTCGCGCGGCTTGCGCTTGGGGGCGTGGCGCATAAGCCCTGGCGCGACCCGGAGGCGGAGGAGCTTCTGCGCGGCCGCCCGGCGACCGCGGACAGCTTCAGGATCGCGGCCGACTACATCCTGCGTGAGGCTAAGGGCTACGAGTACAACACGTTCAAGATCGAGCTCGCCCGGCGCGGGATCCAAACGCATCCATTGAGGTCAGTCGCCATGCCAAAGGCCGAAACCCATGTCGGAGCTCCGCGCAGCCGCGTCGACGGACCCGCCAAGGTCACCGGCGCCGCCAAATACGCGGGCGAGTTCAATGTCCCGGACCTCGCCTACGGCTACGTCGTTTCGAGCGCCATCGCCAAGGGCCGGATCGCCGCGATCGATACGGATGCGGCGCTCGCTATACCGGGCGTGCTCAAGGTGTTCACGCACGAGAATCGGCCGAGGACCGCCTGGTTCAGTTCGAGCCATCAGGACGATGTCGCGCCGCCCGGCTCCCCCTTCAGGCCCCTCTATGACGGGAAGATCGTCTATAGCGGCCAGCCGGTCGCGCTCGTCGTGGCGAAGGAGTTCGAGATCGCCCGCTACGCGGCCTCGCTCGTTCACGTCGATTATGAGACCGAGACGCACATCACAAAGCTCGATCTCGTTCGAGGCGACGCTTACGAGCCGCCGAAGAAGCGCTTCGGCATCAATCCGCCCCCGCGCCCGCGCGGCGACTCCGCGGGCGCGTTCGACGAAGCGCCGATCCGGATCCGCAACGAGTATCGGATCGCGATCGAGCACCATAACCCAATGGAGTTGCACGCCGCGACCGTGGTCTTCGAGGCGCCAGGCAAGCTCACCATCCATGACAAGACGCAAGGGGCGCAGAACAGCCAGAAATACGTCGTGAACGTCTTCGGCCTTTCCAGCGGCGACGTCCGCGTGATTTCGCCCTTTGTCGGCGGCGCCTTCGGGTCGGGCCTGCGCCCGCAATACCAGCTCTTCCTCGCCGTCATGGCGGCGCTTGATCTCGAACGCTCGGTTCGCGTCGTGCTCACCCGGGATCAGATGTTCACCTTAGGCTATCGCCCCGACACCATCCAGACGGTGGCTCTCGGCGCTGGCCCTGACGGGGTCCTCCGCGCAATGATCCACGAGGCGGTGGCGGGCACCTCGCAATACGAGGACTATCAGGAGGGCACGGTCAACTGGTCGGGCCTCCTCTATCACTGCGACAATGTCCGGCTGAGCTACAAGCTCGTCAAAATCGACACCGCGACGCCGAGCGACATGCGCGCCCCCGGCGGGGCGACCGGCGTGTTCGCGATCGAGACCGCCATGGACGAGCTCGCTTACGCGACGGGAGTCGACCCGCTCGAGATCAGGTTCAGGAACTACACCGAGAAGGACGAGATCGAGGACAAGCCCTGGTCGAGCAAGGAGTTGCGGGCGTGCTACCAGCTCGGCGCCGAGCGCTTCGGCTGGTCGAAGCGCAAGCCTGAGCCGCGCTCGATGCGCGATGGCCGCGAGCTGGTCGGCTGGGGCATGGCGACCGGCATCTGGGAGGCCATGATGTTCCCGACGAGCGCCCGCGCCGTCCTCACCGCCGACGGCAAGCTCGAAGTCTCAAGCGCGACCGCCGACATCGGCACCGGCACCTACACGATCCTGACGCAGGTCGGGGCGGACGCCTTGGGGCTGCCGATGGAGGACGTCACCGTCAAGATCGGCGACTCCTCGCTGCCGGACGCGTCCGTCGAGGGCGGCTCCGCGACTGCGGCCTCAGCTGGCTCCGCGGTGCAGGGGGCCTGCCACGCCGTCCGCGAGAAGCTGTTCGGATACGCTCGGAAGATGGACGACTCGCCGCTCGCAAATGCGAGCCTCGACCATGTCACCTTCGCGGATGGGCGCATCGTGCTGACCTCCGACCCGTCTCGCGCCGTAACATTCAAGGAGGCGATGCGCGCCGGCGGGGTCGACCGGATCGTGGAACATGGGAAGGGCGGCCCCGGAATGGTCGCGCTGGTCACCGGCACGTCCTATTCCAGCTACACGCACTCCGCGATCTTCGCGGAGGTCAAGGTCGACGAGGAGCTCGGCATTATCCGCGTCACGCGCATCGTGAACGCGGTCGCGGCGGGCAAGATCCTCAATCCGAAGACGGCGCGTAGCCAGATCATCGGCGGGGTCGTGTTCGGGATCGGCATGGCCCTCCACGAGGAGACGGTCACGGACCACCTTCTCGGCCGCTTCATGACCCACCACCTCGCCGATTACCACGTGCCGGTGAACGCCGACGTGCACGACATCGACGTCATCTTCGTCGAGGAGCACGACGACAAGGCCAACCCGCTCGGCATCAAGGGGGTCGGCGAGATCGGCGTCGTCGGCACGGCCGCGGCCATTGCGAATGCCGTCTATCACGCGACGGGAGTGCGCGTCCGCGATTTGCCGATTACAGTCGATAAGCTCTTGCTGCACGGGCTATGATGCCAGCCGCGAAACGATCGCTCTCCAAGAACCGGCTCAACGTTTTACGAGGGCCATGGCTCTCGATGCCGCCTGCCTGCACTCCGCGGTGACGGGGGTGCTGGGACACCTCAATCATTACAGCCCAGTCCGGCAGATCGGAGT
>JAJFBI010000700.1 GCA_020697385.1 Microvirga sp.
CAGAAGCCCGCCCGTGCCGAGGAGCAACATTAGGAGACCGATCCCCGCAACAGGAACAATGGAATCCTCACCGAGCCATGCGAAGACCCCAGCGACAAGCAAAAAGACGCCGAATGCGAATGCGGCGAAGCTCTTGGCTGCGCGTGTCACGAATGCGCCCTAACGTCCGGCTTCAGGCGCGCGCCGCTGGCGGCGCGTCGCACTGCAAGCCGTTGTTCGGTGGCACGCAGAACCGAACGTCAGCAACTCGAGGGGTCACAATTGGCCAGAAATGATCACTCGATCATCCGGTCGGCGCGAAGGCGCACTGTCGGCGGGATCGTGATACCGAGCGCCTTGGCGGTTTTCAGGTTGATAATCGTGTCGAACTTCGCCGCCCGCTCGAAGGGAATGTCGCCGGGCTTGGCGCCCTTGAAAATCCGATCCACGAAATAGCCGACCCTGCCATACAGCGCCGCGCGGTTCGCACCGTAGGCGAGCAGCCCACCGGCATCGGCGAAGCTCGCATAGCCGACGGAGGGCAGGCGCTTCACCGCCGCGAGGCTCGCGATCGCGCCGATGTGAGAATTGAGGAGCGGCTCGTTGTTGACCAGCAGCGCGTCGCAGCGCTCCTTGCCCATCGCGTTGAACGCCTCGGGCAGGTCTTCCGCGCCGCGCATCGCGTATTCTGTCACTTCCACTTTCAACGAGACGGCGGCCTCCAACAGCGCCTCGCGTTTCCGCGGCAGGCTCGGATCGAACGGGCTGGCAAGGAACGCGAGCGTCTTGATGCCCGGTACTGTTTCCTTCAGTAGCTGCAAGCGCTTGCCCACTTCTTCGAGCGTGAAGGAGAACGAGCCCGTCACATTGCCGCCCGGCCGCGCGAGACTCGTGACCAGGCCGGCGGCCACCGGGTCGGAGCCGTCGGCCGCGACGACCGGGATGGTCTTGGTCGCCCGCACGGCCGCGAGCGCGCCCGCCGTCGCATGCGTGAGAATCGCGTCGACCTTGAGCGCGGCGAATTCCGCCGCGTGCTGCTGGAGGCGCTCGGGGTTGCCTTCGGCCCACCGGTACTCGATAACGATGTTGCGGCCCTCGACGTACCCCAGTTCGCGCAGGCCGCCGCGAATCCAGTCCAGCTCGCGCACGTAGCCCGAAGCCGAGGCGATGCCGAGGAAGCCGACGCGCCAGACCTTGCCGACGGACTGCGCGAGCGCGTCGGCCGGCGCAGCGAGCATTGTGCCGAGGAAAGCGAGGAATTGCCTGCGCCGCAACTGGTACATCCCGCCGTCTCGAGTTTCAGCCATTGGCGAGTCTATGCTGTGATTTCCGCCTCGGGTCGCAAGCAAACGGTGGGGGCGCCGACCCCTTACGCTCCCCGCAACCGTGCCACCGAACGTCATGTTGAGCGGCGCGCTTCAGCGCGTCCGCTCGAACTGGAGTTGGGCAGCAGCGTCAGAGTCCGAAGTAGCTCGGAGCGCTTCGTCTTCATCGAGAGAAGCCTGCATAGAACTCATGCACGGCCACAGTTCCTTTCCCAAGCATCCGTGCCTTCTGGTGCAGCCGCCTGAGTACGACGTCGCTTACGCGTCCGTAGACTTCAACCTTCAACAAGTCAATGAGGTCCGCGAATTTCCGGAACTCGGCAGCGCCTACGTCCATGTGAAACTCCAGCGACGCGGAGTCGCGATGAACGGCAACCACGCTCATCTGTGTGCGCTCCTCGTCGAGAAAGAAGCCGTAGGAGATGAGTGGGGGTACGTTCGCTTCCACGAACGCAGCCAAGGTTTTCATGGCCACCTCGAGTTCTTCGAGCTTCCCCTTCCGAATTGCGGAGGTGTCGATGTACACGATAGGCTGAGGCATAGGTTCATCCTCCTTCAGTGCTAGACCTGCCGCCCAACGCTGCGTTAAGCGGCGGCGCGCTTGCGCGCCGGCCGACTCCAACGCTGAGTTGAGCAGTTCTCCGAGGCAATCATTCAATCAACTCGTCCGCCCGCAGGAGGATCGATTGAGGGATCGTGAGCCCCATCGCCTTAGCCGTCTTCAGATTGATGACGAGGTCGTATTTCTGCGGCTGCTCGACGGGGAGGTCGGCGGGCAGAGTGCCCTTCAGGATTCGGTCGACGTACCAGGCCACACGCCGGGCGGACTCAAGGGCACTGGGTAGGTACACCATTAGGCCGCCAAGTTCGACCATGCCGCGAGCGCCATATACCGCAGGCATGCGGTGGTCCACTGCGAACTTCAGAATCGCGTCGCGATGCCGGGCAGGGATGCCGACCGGCATCACATAAAGAGCATGAGGCTGCCAGCGGCGGATCTCTCCCAGAACACGCGCCACATCATCACTCGGTCGCAGCTCCACTGCCTGCATCGTCAGACCCAGCGCCCGTGCGGCGGACTCTGCGCTTTTGAGGTTAGCTGCAACACTTGGGATCGCCGCCGAACCCAAGTGCATGACGCGGCTGATCCCGGGGACCGTCTCCTTGAGCACCTCAAGGAGCTTGCCTGCTGTCTCCGGGCCGAGAAACGTCCTGCCGGTGACGTTTCCCCCGGGACGTGCGAGGCTGACCACGATTCCAGCGCCAACCGGATCCTGAGCGGCCACCATGACGATGGGAATCTTCGTCGTGGCGCGTGTCGCCGCCACG
>JAJFBI010000701.1 GCA_020697385.1 Microvirga sp.
AAAACGACCCTCCTGCGCGACTTATCCGGGCACCTGCCCTGGAACACCGGCTCGGTGCGCTTCGGCGGAACCTACCTGAGCGGCGTCGGACCCCGCGAGACCGCGAAGGCCGGGCTCGCGCATGTGGTCGAGGGGCATCGGATTTTCACGCAGCAGTCGGTCGTGGACAATCTCCTGCTCGCCGCCTACGACCTGCCCCGCGGCGAACGCTCCGCGCGCGTCGAGGAGGCGCTATCGTTCTTTCCTGAGATCGCGACGAAGCGGAACGATCGAGGATCGGCGCTGAGCGGCGGCCAGCAACAGATGCTCGCCGTAGCGCAGGGTTTGGTGCGCCGGCCGCGCCTCTTAATGCTCGACGAGCCATCGGCCGGCTTGTCACCCGTCCTGGTGGACCGCGTGCTCGGCGTGCTGGGGCGATTGCGCCTGAACGGCACCGCAGTGCTCCTCGTCGAGCAGCTCATCGAGAAGGCTCTCGGCGTCACCGACCGGGTATACGCGCTGGCGCAGGGCCGAGTCGTCCTCGAAGCAGCTGCCGGCGAGCACGACCTGCCTCACCGGTTGGAGCGGGCTTATCTGGGGCACGTTTCCAGGCCGCCCTCGGAGCTGGTCTGAACCGCCTTCGAACGAGACCTCAGAAGGACCGGCGACACCGCGAGGCGAGAGCGGCTTACGCCGGCGATCTGCAGATAGTGAGCAGGCGCTCGACTGCTTCCGCGGCCTATTGCTCACTAGGAGGCAGACCTGGGCCCGCGGTGCGAAATGGCGGTGAAGGGCGGCCGCATTCCGCCCCAGGCGGGTTTCATGAGGACGAACGGTCACCCCACCTTTGGTCAGAACGGCCTCTGCTTCTCGCTCGAAGAGCGACGGCTGTTCGTCAACGACACGGAGCGACGAAAAGCGCCCAAGGCTTCTTCGGCTTCGGAATCGCCTCGGCATCGAGTTCGGATGGTGGGCGACGTGATCGTAGGCGGGTCCTTCCGCCGCCAAGCGAGACGAGATGGGACCAGTCGCGGTTCATCGCCGATGACGACGCCTTGCGAAACTCCATGCTGAACGCGCAGGTCGCAGCGTGTGTCGTCGGGTTCAGAGCTGGGCCATTGAGGCCGTGCCACTATCACCCGCTCTCGTGGTTACGAGCATGATCATTCTAGCACGTAATCAGCGCGCAACGAACCTCCAGACGGAGGCTACGCGCTGTGGCTTTTGGCACATTCGTGCCGGATCTTAATGCGCTTGGGGGGCAGAATGGCCGCAACAATGCGCAGCGAAGGGCAGCTTCCCAAGATTTCCATCTCGAAAGAGTCATTCCGCTCCCGGCCAAGATCGCTGATTCCGCTATGCGTCCGCGCGCGCGCCGTTTCTGTTGCTTGATGCTGCGCCTGTTCCTGTGTCAAAGATTGACCTGCCGTTAGACCCGTGCGACCCGGGGCCATGCCGGTTCGCACCACACGAAACGTTTCCCTAACTCCTGAGCTCGACGCCTTCGTCGACGGGCAGGTAACCTCGGGCCAGTACCGCACCGCCAGCGAGGTGGTCCGGGCCGCCCTGCGGCTCCTGCAGTCTGAGGGTCAGCGACCCGCCGTCCGGCGGCAAAAGCTTCCGCTTGGGAGGGGTGACGATGCACGGCGCTCCTGACCTGACGGCTTACCGAAACGCCACCGCGTTCCTAACGGGCGGCGGCGCAATGGGCGCGCTGGCCCGGGCGCACGACTGGGCGGCGACGGCGCTCGGCTCGCCGAACGATTGGCCGCCTAGCCTGCGCACCGCGGTCGGAATGGTGCTCAACTCCCGCTTTCCCGCAGCGCTCGTGTGGGGGCGAGGCCTCGTCACGATCTACAATGACGCCTTCCGGCCCATTCTCGGCCAGAAGCCGGAGGCCCTTGGCCGCTCCTTCGCAGACGTCTGGAGCGAGGCCTGGGCCGAGATTGGGCCCATCGCCGAGCGCGCTTTTCGGGGCGAGGCCACCTACGTCGAGGACTTTCCCCTTGTTGTAGAGCGCAACGGCTACCCCGAGCAGGCCTACTTCACTTTCTGCTACAGTCCGGTGCGCGACGAAGCCGGCGAGGTCGTGGGCTTCCTCGACACTGTCATCGAAACGACCAAGCGAATCCGCGCCGAGGCAGCGTTAACTGACTCCGAGGCGCGACTGCGCTTCCTGAGCGAGCTGGACGAGGCTCTGCGAGCGTCGGGCGATGCACCCGCCGCAATGGAAGCAGCCGCCCGCCTCCTGGCGCGGCGCCTAGGCTCGTCGCGGTGCGCCTACGCGGACGTGGATGCCGATACCGACCGTTTCATCATTCGAAGCGACCACACGGCGCCAGGCATCACAACTTCGGTCGGTACCTACAGCCTCGATCTGTTCGGTCCCCGCGCAGCCGCCGACATGCGCAGTGGGCGCACGCTCGTGGTGCGGGACGTATCGGGTGAACTCGCCCCCGAAGATGGGGCCGAGATGTTCCAGAGGATCGGCATTCGCGCGATCGTCTGCTGCCCTCTCGTCAAGGAGGGCCGCCTCGTCGCCATGATGGCCGTGCACCAGGATCGTCCGCACGACTGGCGCGACGAGGAGATCAGCCTGGTCGAGGCGGTGGTTGAGCGCTGCTGGGCGCATGTCGGGCGCGTCGGCGCG
>JAJFBI010000702.1 GCA_020697385.1 Microvirga sp.
ACGTAGGCGCCCGTTCCGAAAAAGGCCGCATGTCCGAAAGAGAACTGGCCGCCGAAGCCACCGAGAATGTTCCACCCTTGGGCCGCAAGCGCGATGATGAGGGTGAAGACGAGAAAGTTGAGGACCGTATTGGCCGTGACGAAGACCGGCACGAAGGCTAGGAGCGAGATCAGGACGAGAATCGGAACGATGTCGCGGAATGTCATGCCTTCGCTCCGAATAGTCCCGTCGGCCGCACGAGCAGCACCAGGATGAAGATGAGGAAGATGCCGATCTGACCCAGTGAATCGCCGAGGAAGAGACCGCAAAGGCTCTCGACAACGCCAATGAACAATCCGCCGAGGAGTGCGCCGGGGATCGACCCCATGCCCCCGAGCACCACGATCGTGAAGGCAACAAGCACGAAGGCTTGGCCGATGCGTGGATTGACGTAGAAGGTCGGCATGAGCAGGCACGCCGCCACAGCCAGGCAGGCGCAGCCGAGGCCGAAAGTGACCGCGTAGACGTGAGCAACGTCGATGCCGACAAGGCTGGCGCCGAGCTTCTCCTTGGCAACGGCACGTATGGCCTTGCCGGTATCAGTGCGCGAGAGAAGAAGCCACAGAAGCACCGTGACCAGCACCGCGGCTCCGAACCCGATCAGGCGCGGCTTAGAGAGGAGAAGCGGACCGAGCTCCACAACCTGGAAGCCATAGTCGGTATTGAGCGTGCGGGTGTCTGAGCGGAACCCCGCGAGCAGGGCGTTCTCAATGGCGATCGAAAGACCCAGGGTCACAAGCAGGATGTTGCTGTCGCTGCCATGACTTGCCGGGCCGATTACGAAGCGCTGCACGGCGTAACCCAGCCCGAAGAAGAGCGGCGTCAGCGGCAGGATGGCGAGATAAGGATCAAGGCCGAAGGCTACGTACACAGCCCATACGGCGAACATTGCTGCGGTGAGCAGCGCGCCGTGCGCGAAATTGATGATGTGAAGGACGCCGTAAACCAGGGTGAGGCCGAGTGCGATAAGCGCATAGACCGCTCCCGTCATCAGACCATTCACGACGGCTTCCGCTATGATGGCGGGTGAATACATCGTACAAAAGTCTCCTCAGAGATCCTGGGGAGCGAATTGCACCCCAGGACCATTGCCTAGGATCAGCCGGTCACCGGGAAACGCGGCTTCGCGTCGGCGAAGGAGTCGGGGAAGATCACCTTAATCTCGCTGCCCTGCACCTGCGTGTTGACCGGCGCAGCGCCCATGTTCTGCCCGTTGACGAACTTCGTCTCGCCGTAGGGCATGATGTGGTCCTTGAAAGTCGAGGTGTTCAGTGCCTCGATGATCTTCGCGCGATCCGCCGAACCGGCACGGTCGATGGCGTCGGCAAGTAGCTTCACGCAGGAATAGGTCAGCGGCACGTTGTAGGCGAAAACCTTGCCTTGAGCTTCGACCTGCTTCTTGAGCTCCAGGGCCTTGGGGTTGCGCGGATCGTACCAGTGATTGCAATCCATGATGCCGTTGGCTGCCTCTGTGAACTCCTTCACGAAGCGGTAGTTCGAGGCCGCACCGTTAAGGACGGCATAGACGCCCTTCGGCCGGATGCGCTGCTGTTGCATCGTGCGCGCGAGCAGCACGAACTCGCCATAATAGCTTGACGGGATCACGAGATCCGGATTGAGGGAGCGGATACGCAGGGCGACGTTCGACATGTCGCGCGCGGGCGTCGGATGCGCGATGGTCTCAAGGATCTCGAAGCCGCGCTTCGGCAGTTCCGTCTGCATGAGCTTGGCAAGACCAGATCCAAACAGGCCATCCTCGTGCACGAGGACCACGGTCTTTGCCGGCTTGCCGGCGCCGTCGTTCAGCTTGACGAGGTTATCGAGCGCAAATCCGGTCACGATGCCGAATCCGGGTGCGAAACGGAACGTGTTCTTGAGACCCCGCTGCACGATCGGGTCGCTGACGCCGACGTCGACAATGTAGGGGAGGTCGTAGCGGGCGGCAGCCTGAGTGGCCGCGAGGCAGATTGGGCTCGCAAAGCCGCCGACGATGGCCGCGACGCCATCGGCCTGCATCTTCTCGACCTCTTGGGTGCCTGCCTCCGGGTTCGAACGAGCATCGCCGAACACCATCTCAAGCTTGGCACCGCCAAGCCCTTTGAGGCCGCCGGAGTCGTTGATCTCCTTGATGGCCATTTCGGCGCCCATGCGGCCAAACTCGCCGTCTTGCGCGAGCGCACCGGTGACGGGCTGCAGGATGCCGATCTTTACGGACTGAGACTGGGCGCGCAGATAAGCCGGCATGGCGAGCACGGCCGCGGAAGCGGCACCTGCCCGAAGGATGGAACGGCGGGTTGGACGCATGATGTTCTTCATGTCGATGTTCTCCTCTGGTTGGACACCCGCATGGGGCGGGGCTTTGGCTTGAGGCTCTCCGGCCCCTTGATCTTGCGTTTGGAACTCTCCGGTCGTGCGATGACTGGCTTCGCCACGGGGTTCCACCGGCGGGCACCGGCGGCGCCGGTCCGCACGAGATCCATGTGGAAGGAATAGCGATCCGGCCTGTAGAGAGCGTGGAGATGCTCGACGCCCTGACCCGATGGATCCCAGACGACGCGTGTGAGCGCCAGGAGGGGCGAGCCAATCTCC
>JAJFBI010000703.1 GCA_020697385.1 Microvirga sp.
CAAATCCGTGCCGAGGTTCGATCGCGGATGGGTCGCTTCGTCAATCTCGCGGCAGGAAACGAGGCGACTTCGCGACCCGGGAGCATGGTCGTCGCCCCCGGATTGCGTCAGCTCTATGCGCAGGCGGCATGGGAGCCATACGTTGCGCCGTTCGAACAAGTAGCATACGGCCACGCTTGGCGCGTTCGCTTGCACGAGCATTTCGATCCGAGGAAGCAATCATGAAATTTAGTGGTTTCTGTCTTGCTATGGCCGGCCTCGTCTTGCCAATTGCCGCAAACGCCCAGGTCATGTTCGACACCACGCGCGTGACCTGCGCCGATTACCTCGCCATGTCTTCGACCGACGCGCGCCTGTTCTCCGCCTTCATTAGCGGGTGGTTCAACCAGAAGATCGGTCACGTGACGGTGGACCTCAACGAGTACGAGCGCAACGTCGCCAACGTGCGGAGCTGGTGCGCCACTAATCCGAGGGAGACGGTCTTTGCCGGTCTCCAGCGTGCGACAGGTACAAGCGGCAAATGACACGAGGGGGAACTCCATCATGAACACGAGAGCCATCGCCATTGCGGCATTGCTCGCTGCGTTGTGGGCTGTCCCCGCCCGCGCTCAGACGATCGTCGACATGTCTCTGATCTCCTGTGACCAGTTCCTAAAATCACCGCAGGAGCGGAAGGACGTGCTGAGCGCCTGGATGGGCGGCTACTTCAGCGCCATGAAGAACGTCGCCACGATTGACGCGCGGTACGTCGTGCGCAACTCACAGAAGATTGCCAACTACTGTAAGAAGGCAAAAAACGAGACGCTGATGAGCGCAATCCAGCGCAACTGGCGCTGAGTCGGCGAACGTTGGCGGCCTGAAGGCGCGGCGAGCTCGATCGCTATCACTTCCTGTGCGTCGAGCGGAGGATCGCTCAGGCTCGGGTTCCATCGTGAGAAGAGCGAGCGGTCTAGTTCTCGCACAGAGGGACGCCTTGAATGCTGTATGGTCTTTCTCGGCTACTTTCGTGCGCCCGACCCTTGCGAGTGGTCAAGCGGCCGGCCTTAGCGGCGGCGCTTATGGCCGCTGTCGGCCTTGCGGGCTGCGGTCACGGCGAGCGCCTTGCGGCCGCCCCCGCCGACCAGCTCAAACATGCCCGCGTGCTCGGAATCGCGAACGGCCGGTTCTTCGTCGATGAGCCGGGCGCGATGGTCCAGGAGGGGCTGCGCTCGGTTCAGCGGGAGGCGAGCTACCACCGCACCCTAGGCCGAGACCTGCCGCCCGCGAGCTTCCTCGCCCTGTCCGGCGGTGGCGACGACGGCGCGTTCGGGGCGGGGCTGCTGGTTGGTTGGAGCGAGCGCGGCGACCGGCCGAGCTTCAAGCTTGTCACGGGGATCAGCACCGGCGCCCTGATCGCCCCCTTCGCCTTCCTCGGCCGCGACTATGACGACGCCCTCACCAAGGTCTTCACGACAATCGACCAAAAGGACATCCTCGAGAAGCGCTTCATTCTGGCGGCGCTGACCCATGACGGGCTAGCGGACACCGCCCCGCTGTATCACCTCATCTCCCGCTACCTCGATGAGGAGATGATCGCGCGCATTGCCCGCGAATACGATCGCGGGCGGCTCCTGCTGATCGCAACCACCAACCTGGATGCCGCCCGGCCAGTGATCTGGAACATCGGCGCCATCGCCAAGAGCGGCCATTCTGAATCGCTCGCGCTGATCCGCCGCATCCTCCTCGCCTCAGCCTCGATCCCCGGGGCCTTCCCACCTGTGATGTTCGACGTTGAGACGAGCAGCGGGCGCCGGCAGGAGCTTCATGTCGATGGCGGAGCAGTCGCGCAGGCCTTTCTCTATCCTCCATCGGTCTCCATTCGCGGCGCGGCCGTTCCGAGCCGCCGGCGGACCGCCTACATTATCCGCAACGGCAGGCTCGCGGCGTCGCCGGAGCAGACCAAGCGCCGGGCCCTCGACATCGCGGGGCGGGCGATCTCGACACTGATCGCAAGCAACGGCGTCGGCGACCTGTATCGCATGTACGCCACGACTCGCCGCGACGGCGTTGCCTACAACCTGGCCTATATCGGCGACGACTTTACGGAAGCCTATCCGGGGCTGTTCGACCGGGCTTATATGAACAAGCTCTACGAACATGGGCGAGCCAAGGCGCGCGCCGGATACCCCTGGCGCAACGCTCCCCCGGGCTTGGTTCGCTGATGTTCAGCGCGCCAGCCTCGGATGGGGGCACCACGGCACGGGGGGCTCTGAGGGCGGGAAGCGGCACGGCGCTTGAAGAACGAACCGCCGTGCCTCCTGTCAGCGTCATGTGCCTTTTAAGATGCGGCGCGCTGAAATGCAGCCCCCGCTTCCTGGTTAGCTCGATCGAAAGCTTTGCGCGATTCCGCCAATGCCGCGCTCAAGGCGGACCAGGATTCTCCGCCCGCCCGCTTCAGCTTGTGCAGTCGAGCTTCGGCGTTCGCCGCATCTGCGTTCATCTGCTTGACGGCGGCGTCGACGCGCGTCGCGCAACTCCGAAATTCGCTGCGTCCTTCTGCAGCTTGTCGGCTGCGTCTCGCCAAGCTTTGATTTGCGCCGCCGCAACGTCCCGAAAGGTTGCCTGTTGATGCTCGATTTGCTCGCC
>JAJFBI010000704.1 GCA_020697385.1 Microvirga sp.
AACAGATCTCCGGCGCTCCCCCCAGGATGGGCGGCGCGATAGGCGCTTAAGCCCGCTGTCGGCAGACGGTAGGCCGTCGCTGCCGCCGACAGGGCCTCCTCGGTGACGCGGTCGATGGAGCCGTCGGACAGCAGGAACAGCCGCGTCTCCTCCGTGTTTGTTCCGACCAGCAAGTCGATGTCGGCCGCTGCGCCCGCAAGGATGCAGTCGATGGGACGTCCCGGGATCGTTTGCCCGTCGACCGTGGGCGCCCACGGAAGGAAGCTCAGCGCCACCTCGCCCCAGAACGCAGGGTCGGGACGCGCCAGGAGCTCGTCACGCAGCTTCGCCTGGGCCTGAAGGACCCGCTCGGGCGAGGTTGCGGCGATCGCCTGCCTCGTGGCCTCGACACCCAGAACCTCTGCGAATCGCCGGCCAATCCGCTCTGCAGTCGCCGCGGAATTCACGTTCTGGGCCGTCCCGCTTTGGACAACGGCGCGATGGAACAGTCCCTTCGCGCGCGGCATCGCAAGAAGGGTGGCGACGCTCATAGCCCCGGCCGACTCCCCGAAGATGGTGACCTTGCCGGGATCGCCGCCGAATGCCGCTATGTTCTCCTGTACCCATTGGAGTGCGGCGATCTGGTCAAGGAGGCCCAGGTTGGCGACATCGTCCGCCAGATAGAGGAAGCCTTCCGCGCCCACGCGGTAATTGATCGTCACGCACACCACGCCATCACGGGCGAACCGGCCGCCGTCATAGAACGCCGTCGCGCCGGTGGCGTGGAACTCGAACATTCCGCCGGGGATCCAGACCATCACCGGCCGCCCCGCGACCCCGAGATCGGGCGTCCAGATGTTTAGCGTCAGGCAGTCCTCGCCTTGGCCGACCAGCTCCGGAATGGCCTCGGCGATACCCTCCGGATACGCCACCTGGGGCGACTTCGGCCCGAACGTGAGCGCATCGCGTACGCCGTCCCAAGGGTCGACGGGCTGGGGCGGTCGCAGTCGGCGCGGGCCGAACGGCGGCGCGGCGAAGGGCACGCCCTTGAAAGCGGTGACCCCATCGCTGAAGTGACCGCGCAGCTTGCCACGACGGGTTTCGACGACCTTCTCCATGGGCGCATCTCTGGGCGTCACGATCTAAGGACCGGCAACTTGCGCTTGGCGCGGGCGAAACGCTTTGTGCTCGATCAAATCGAGAACTCTCGATCATATCCTACGCATACC
Organism: Microvirga sp.; assembly: GCA_020697385.1. Classification (GTDB taxonomy): domain Bacteria; phylum Pseudomonadota; class Alphaproteobacteria; order Rhizobiales; family Beijerinckiaceae; genus Microvirga. The sequence continues at coordinate 1,209 of JAJFBI010000704.1, forward strand.
GCGTTCAGGCGAAACGCGGAGCTCGAGGTCGATCGCATAGCGCACGAGAGCTAAACCTGGGCCATGATGCCGGTGGTCTGAGCGCGTCCTCTCAGGACTTCCCGGCCAAGCTCCGTCCACCCCTTTGCTTCGGCGGCCGCGATCGTGGCATCGGTCGCCAGGATTGAGCGACCGTAGCGCTTGGTAGCGTCCTCCATCCGAGAGGCCACGTTGACTGCGTCTCCAAGAACGGTGAACTCGATGCGAGATTCATCACCTACAATGCCGCAATAAACCTCGCCGGTGTGGAGCCCGATGCCGATCCGCACCGGAGGCTCGAAGCCGCGTTTGCGGTTCCACCGGTCGATGCGGACCAGGAGATCGGAGGCAAACGCCAGCGCGCGCGCCGCATCGTCCGGCTCCGGCTCGGGAACCCCGAATACGACGAGGGCGCCATCTCCGACGAACTTATCGACAACGCCGCCTTGTGCCCGGGCCGCGTCAGCCACTCGCCGGCGGAAAGCCGAGATGAAAACCGATAGCAAACGGGGCTCAAGGCTTTCGGCGCGGGCGGTCGAGTCCCGCATATCAACGAAAACCAGAGTCGCAAGCTGCCGACGTCCAACGCGGAGAGACGAAGCTTCAGCACTATCCAGAAGGGGAGCGATCTCGGCAGGGAGAAAGCGAGAAAGGCTGGTCCGATGCACCGTCTCCTCAACAGCGCGATTGAGCAGGGCTCTCCCTCGCACCGTCACGAGAACAAGCACTCCGCCTAAGAGCAGCAACATGACTAAGAGAACGAAATTTGGGGGCGCTCCGAAATTGAGAACGGCATTCTGCAGGGCCGTGGCGCGCGCCGCCACTGTTCCTGTCCCGAGCAGCAGAACGATCAGAACCAATCCCGCGGCGTAGAAGGTGGTCACGAAGAGTTGCAGCCGCGGGCGGTAGTGAATTGCCGTGCCGGCCATGACGAGCGGAACGGCGAAGGTGACGGGCAGCACCGCGATCAAACCGCCGGGGAACTCTGCCGTCATCAGGGTGTGTGCAATGTTGCCGAGGATCAACAAGGCGTCGGCAGCAGCGGTGGCGAATGGCCGTGCGACTGCAGCCCAATTGAAGCGCACTGCGATGTAAGTGGCCACACCTAAAGCGAGCAACAGCCCGAGGAAAACATGTGCGTTCTCCACCTGCTTGAGCACGGCATTACGCTGGGCCACGGGCATGTCGCTGCCGGGCAGGTGGCCCCATATTATCATCTGAACCACCACCATGAGTACCAGTGAGATCGCGACGCGTGCCTTTGCGGCGGCGATCTCCGCATCGCGCTCGGCCTGTAAGAGCCCTTCCGCGAAGTTCTGATTTTCGATCAGTGGCTTGGGCCGAGACGGCGCAGCATCAGGCGGATCATGGCGAGGCGGACGAACACGGCCGCC
>JAJFBI010000705.1 GCA_020697385.1 Microvirga sp.
TGCCAAGGCATCGAGCGAGGCACGAATGTCCTCTTCGATGGTCTCCGCGGTCTGACCCGGCGGGAAGCGCACGTCGACGATTACGGTGCAATAGTCGGAGGTGAAGTTCGGTCCCTTGAGATCGTGATCGCGGCCGCGGCCCCCGATGATGGCGCCCACGTTGAGCAGCGGGAGGGCTGGTAGCCTGCTCTCCGTATTGGGGCGAAAGCGCGTCGCCTTGATGGCCGGGATAGCCTTCATCATCTGCTCGATGGCATCGACGGCGCCCGTGCGATCGGTGATATGCCGAGAATACCCGATCGTGGAGATGGCCATCTCGGTGACTCCGGCGTGGGTGGTCACCACATTGTCCGCGCCAAAGGGCTCTGGCACGATGGCCGCATCGGTGCGCAGCCCGCTCTCCATGAGATGGACAGTGCCGACGCCGCCTTGCAGCTCACCGACGACCAAGGCAATGACGATATCGCCCGGGAGCTTGTCCCCTGTGGTGCGGATCGCCTCGGCGGCGGTGATCATGGCCGCGTCACCGCCCTTCATGTTCATCACGCCGGCGCCAAAGAGGCGATCACCTTCTACCACCGGCTCCCAGGGATCATGACGCCAGCCCAGTGAGAGAGGATCGATGTCGATATGTCCGTTGAACATCATCGACTTACCACCGCCCGATCCACGTAGGCGGGCGATCACCTGGAATCGACCCGGCTCGACCTCCTGCATCTCGACCTCGTAGCCGCGCTCGATGAAGTAGTTCTCCAGCCAGCGGGCCAGGGGCGTCTCCTCGGCCTTGAAGCTTGGGATCCGAATCAAGTCAGAGGCAAGTTCGACCGCGGCCTCCGGCGAAATGACATCGACTACCCGTTGCGCTCTCTCGTCCATGACCTTGGTGACGCTCCCGTCTTGCATCGCGGCATCGTCCTACCCACCGCGGCGGTACATTTCCTCGAGCCGAGACTTTTCGTTGTCTACGATGTCACGGTCGCGGCAGGCATGGTGAAGGTGTCATGCTGAGGCACGAACTTGCAGCACCTCGGATCAACGCCGCATCCGTTCGCCGACGACTCGCGGATGACACGACACTTCGCCTGCGGGCACAGAATGACACCCTCTTCGCGGCGCAGCACTCACGCTTCCATGCGCTTTCCGCTCCGCACGATCTGACCTGATTTCATGACAAACTCGACCCTCTGGGTGAGAGTAATGTCACCCAGGGGATCGCCCTCTACCGCAATCAGATCAGCCACTTTGCCCGCCTCGATCGAGCCAATCTCCCGCTCCAGCCCGATGCAGTTAGCCGCGCCTAGGGTTGCGGCGACGATGGCATCGCTAGTGGACATGCCACCCGTCACCAGCAGCGCCAACTCTTCAGCATTCCGACCGTGCGGCAACAGATCCTGCCCCCCAATGTCCGTCCCCATGGCGATCGGGACGCCGTGACGTAACGCCGCCTCGAAGGAATCCTGTTGTGCCGTCATCACCTCACGCGCCTTGCCAAGCACCCATGTCGGCGTGCCGAACTCCGCGCCGCGCTCGACAAGCTGGTTCAGAACAAAATGGGTGGGAACGAGGTACATACCTCGCGCGGCCATGCATCTCGCCGTCTCCTCGTCAAGGTAGGTGCCATGTTCGATGGTATCAGCATTCGCATCGATGGCAAGCTTGATCCCGGCGTTCGCATGGGCGTGAACCGCGACCCGAGCCCCGAGACGATGAGCCTCTTCGACGAGGGTGGTGATCTCTTCTTCTGACCACTCCAGGAGATCGGGACGGCTGCTCTCCTGCGTCGTCACCGCGCCAGTGGTACAGGTCTTGATCCAGTCTGCGCCGGTGCGGAGCTGCTCTCGCACTGCCTTGCGGATCTCATCCGGGCCGTCCGCCAGCCGCGGCCCCCATGGACCGCCCTCCTGCGCCCAGGCCACCGGCATGTAGGGGGCGTCATCGGCGCCACCTGTACGCTCGATGAATCGGCCGCAGGCAACGATCCGCGGTCCCGGCACGCTCCCCTCGGCCACAGCCTGTTTGAGGGCCAGCGCCGTAAAGCTGCCACAGTCGCGCACGGTGGTGATGCCGGCGGCGAGCAGGCGGCCCAGATCGGCGGTGGCTCGCGCCGCACGCAGACCTTCGCCAATGAAGGTCATGTCCCGGTTGTCCATCGTGCGCTGACCGAGCAAATGGACATGTGCGTCGATCAGCCCGGGCAAGATGGTCTTACCAGTCAGATCGAGCCGAGATGCATCCTCGGGCACCTGTCCCTCGGGCAAGACCGCGACTATACGGTCCCCTCGAACGAGAACTGAATGGCCCACAACTGGAGCTCCACCCAGACCGTCGAGGATCGTGGCTCCGCTTAGGGCAAGATTATTGCGTTGGATCACTTGGATGTCCTTGGCTTTCAGGATCTCCAAAGCCGAGCCGTGGTTGCGTTCAGATCGCCGCTGTCAACGAAGGCTGCTAGAAGGGAGCTGATGGCGGTTGTCGCTAAGTGATTATCAAAACAACCATCGCCGCAGACCATCCGCTTCTCCTCAGTTCACACGGCAGTCCAGCCGGAGGCTCCTAGCCTCTGGCTGTCTCTCCCGGAAGCCGTAGGCGACGGCCTGGAAACCGCGGCATACGTTCCGTG
>JAJFBI010000706.1 GCA_020697385.1 Microvirga sp.
AGGCGATGACCCAAGCCGCTCGCCGACACAGCCATCCCGTCCGCAAAGAGATAGGTCGCAGCCGCTCTGCACGACACAAGCAGGCACGGCTCCGTCATATCCATCCACTCTCGCACACGCAGCACCTTGCCCTTGTTGAGGAAGTCCGCGTAAGCCGTTGCTCGCAACAGGTGCGCCACCAGCTTCCCGCGTTTCTGCCTCATCTGCGAAGCTTTGCGCTGTCTCTGACCCACGATCCGGTTCGGAGCGATGACCTTGTCCAGAATACCGTGCTGCGGGCCTGGGCGAACCTGGATCGCTTCCAGCACGGCAGCAACTTGGAGGCGTGGCTGTTCACGATCCTGCGCAACAGCTTCTACTCGGAGTACCGCCAGCGCCGATGGGAGGTCGAGGACCCAGAGGGTGGCTATGCGAGGACCCTGATGGTTCAGCCCGAGCAGGAGTCCAGGCTGATGCTGCAAGACCTTCAACAGGCGCTCATGCGCCTACCGCCAGACCAGCGCGAAGCGCTCCTCCTGGTGGCCGAGCAAGGCAAGTCCTACGAAGAGGCCGCGGCGCTCTGTGGAGTGGCGGTGGGTACGATCAAGAGCCGGGTGCACCGAGCCCGCACCCAGCTTGCCACGATGCTGGAGATGGAGAACCGGCACGATCTTGGCTTGGATTGCCTGATGCAAGCGGCGCTGCAACAACCGAATGCAGCGGCCTGCTATGCAAGACCATCCTTGGTGCCACGCACAGTGGAGAACCGCATGCCGACTTCAAAACCTGAGAACCCGAAGGGGCAGGCGAAAGCAGCCGAGGGTGAGCCCCAGGAGCAGACCTCTGTCTTCCTCAAACCACTCCAGCCCTCGCCGGAGCTGTCGGTCATTGTCGGCACGGCTCCCTTGCCGCGCCCGGAGGTGGTGAGCAAGGTATGGGCGTACATCAAGAAGCACAAGCTCCAGAACCCGCAGAACAAGCGTGAGATCATGGCGGACGAGAAGCTTCAGGCCGTGTTCGGAGGCAAGAACAAGGTGAGCATGTTCGAGATGAACAAGCACCTCGCGCAACACCTCAAGTGAACACATCGTGCGGAGGACTGCACAAGCCGCTAAGGGTGAACCGAGTAGCAGCTTTATCGCTGCGCCGCTCTTCTGATCGTGTCCCGCTGCTTGACGGAAGTAACAAGCCACGTGCCGTAACCACCGCCTTGGCCTATCTCTTCAAGCCAGACCGGTTGCTCGCCGCAGAGGACGGGCCACCCTGCCCTTCGTTGCGGAACGACAACCTGCCGCTGCAGAAAGCAACAGCACGCTTCTCCAGTGTGGTATAGTTCAGCGGCGCAATCCGCCGGCCCCTGAGACGACCCTGAATGTCGGAGAAGGTCATGGCACACCGGGAACAGCATGGGAATCGGGAAGCGAAGAAGCCGAAGAAAGAAAAGCCCAAAGGGGGTGGGACGGCTCAGTCCACGAAATGGGCCGTGAGCGAGATCGTCGAGGCGCAGACGGACACCAGGCACTAGCTTCAGCTATTGGACGGCGAAGCTCCGGCTCAAACCCGCGTCGGACTTAGCCCGCAGGCTTCCACTTCGCGTATCTGAAGCGCTTCTCGAACTCGTGGTTGTGGCCGACGAGAAGCGAGGCTTCGGTCGGGAGCTCGCTGTCATCGATCCGCTCGAAGTCCGCCAACGCGTTCAGAAGGCCTGGATTGGGAAGGCTGACGAAGAGTATGGGCGGGCTCAGGCCGGAGGCAGCCACCAGCATCATCTGACCCGGACAGCCCAGCTTCACGAACAGGTCTTCGAACTGGTCCTGGACCCCGTTCCATTCGGCTGGGGCGATGACCCTGCGGGCCCAAATCATTGAGCATCTCCTGACCCAACCGTCTCGCCTAAAGAAAACGTCACGGGGGAGAGGCCATTTGTCATGTCCCTCCCCCGCGTCTGAATTCAAGTGCGGGAGCCACCCGTCTGGCTGTGCTGACCACCCGGCTGCGAGATGCCGGCCACGGCCTCAGTAACCCGGGCGGATCCATCCGACACCGCCATATCCCCGAGCGAGATGATGCCGACCAGCCGCTTATCGCGGGTCAGCACCGGCAGGCGGCGGACCTGGATGTCGGCCATGTTGCGGGCGACGTCGTCGGTGTCGTCGTCCTCGTAGCAGTACTTGACGTCGTCCGTCATCACCTCGCGCACAGAGGTGTCGGGGCCCCTGCCCTGCGCCACCGCCCGCACGGCGATGTCGCGGTCGGTAATCATGCCGACGAGGCGATCGCCCTCGCGCACCGGCATGATGCCGGCATCCAGCTCGGCCATCAGCTTCGCCGCCTCCCGGATGGTCTGGATTGGCTCGATCAGCTGAACGTCCCGTGTCATGACTTCACTGACTTTGATGGCTTCCTCCTCTTGAGTGCCTCTGTCAGGCCGGATTCCTGAGGTTCAGATCGCCCCTCTAGGCGGATCCCGCCAGTAGTCCCACATCTCCTGCTCCCGTTTCCTGTCAGGCCAGACCTCGTCATCGCCATAGAAGGCCGGAGCGCTCCGAACCTGCTCCTCGGTGATCTCGGTGCGGTAGCCGTGCAGCCGGGTGTCATAGGTGAGCTTCTCCCACGGGATGGTGTGGTGATGGCCCCC
>JAJFBI010000707.1 GCA_020697385.1 Microvirga sp.
ACGCCTGCCACATGATAGTGAGGACCGCAGGAACCCCTCGGACGCGTGACGGAAACCATGTCGGCGTCGCAAAGGCGCGCGGCAGATTCCGCCAGAAATCGAGCACCTTTTGTAGATCGAAAGCCGAGCGGCTGATGACCTTGAGGACCTCGGCGGTGGCGGTTTGCTGCTCGAGCGACTCCTGGAGCTCCGCGGTCCTTGCCTGGACCTCGTCGAACAGCCGCACGTTCTCGATCGCGATGACCGCTTGGTCGGCGAAGGTCTGGAGAACGCTCACCTGTTTGTCCGAGAACGGCCGCACCTCCGTCCGACGGACCAGAATGGCGCCAATCGCCACGTTCTCCCGCAGCAGAGGAGCGGCAAGCGTGGTTCGGGCACCCATCCGGAGCGCCATTGCGTGTCCTTCTGGGAACTCCTCGGCCGCTTCGGCGAGGTCAGGTATATGGACCGGCTTTTGATCAAGGACGGCTCGCCCCGAGACCCAGCTGCGCCCGATTGGCCATCGATCGTAGTCGATGGGCATCGGCCCACGATGCGCGGCAAGCTTGAGCCACTCACCCTCCCTCAGAAGAATGACGGTGTCGTAGGCCTCGCAGAGCCGGCCGGCGGTTTCAGCGATTGTGTCGAGCACTGGCTGAATCTGCGACGGCGAGCGGCTAATGACGTTAAGCACATCGCTGGTGGCCTGGTCCGCGAAGGTTTCGACGAGCTCGATCTGTTTCTCGGTGAACGGCCTGACCTCGCTTCTGGTTAGGACGATGACGCCCATGACCAAGCCCGCGCGCAAGAGCGGGATGCCAAGCGTTGTGCGGAAGCCCCGGTGTCCATGAACACTCTTGGTGTACTCCGGATCGGCCAGGACATCGGCCACCTGAATTGTATGACCTTCGAGCGCAACCCGTCCGGTGATCGACCCACGCGTGATCTCAAACGGATTTTCCGTGAGGAACCTAACTTGATCGGTTGAGGCCCCGCGGTTAGCCGACAAGTGGAAACGCTCGCCTTTCCGGGTCATGATGAAGACGTGTTCGGACTGGCACAGGCGCTGCGCCGTCCGGGCTATCGCTTCCAGCACGGGTTGGACGTCCGACGGGGACCGGCTGATGACATTGAGAACGTCGGAAGTCGCGGTCTGATATTCGAGCGATTCCTGCAGCTCCCGCGTGCGCGCCTGCACCTCCTCGAAGAGCCGCACGTTCTCAATCGCGATCACGGCTTGGTCTGCGAAGGTCTGAAGCAGCGCAATCTGCTTCTCCGAGAAGGGCCGCACCTCCGCGCGGCGTAATGCGATTTCCCCGATCGCCTCATTTTCACGCATCAAGGGCGTGGCGAGCATCGTTCGCGCGCCGAGCCTTCGCGCCATCTCCTGCCCATCGGGGAACTCGTCGGCAGCAGCCCAGAGATCGTGCACATGCACCGGCTTGCGGTCGACCACTGCGCGGGCCATCGCCCATCCACGGCCGATCGGGATTCCTCCAGAGTCGATCGCAATGGGACCGCGGTGAGCGGCGGCCCTGAGCAAATCCCCTTCCCGCAACCGAATCGAGACGTCATACGCTTCGCAAAGCCGGCCGGCGGTTTCGACAATCGCGTCGAGCACTGGCCGAATTTCAGAGGGCGACCGACTGATGACGTTGAGCACGTCGCTCGTGGCAGTTTGGTACTCGAGCGACTCCTGCAGCTCCCGCGTGCGCGCCTGCACCTCATCGAACAGCCGCACGTTCTCCATCGCAATTACGGCCTGGTCGGCGAACGTCCTGACGAGGTCAATGTGCTTGTCAGTAAAGGCCCTCACGCTGCCGCGCGTTACCTGAAGAACGCCGATCGGTATGCCCTCCCTGAGAAGCGGAACACCGAGCATGGAGCGCATTCCTCCGCGCTCTAGAGCCTCACGCCACGTGTATTCGGGGTCGGCTAAGGCATCGGGGATATGAACGCTTACCGCCTCCAGCGCGACGCGGCCGGCCAGGGTGCCCCGCCCGGGAGAAATCGGGTGCGCTCTGACGAACTCCTCGAAAGCGCGGGAGAAGCCGTAGTTCGCGGCCAGACGGTAGACCTCGCCGTCCCGCAGGAAGATGAAGGCAGTCTCCGCCTGGCAAAGGCGGGCAGCCGATTCGACGAGAGTATCGAGCACCGGTTGGAGCTCAAAAGTCGAGCGGCTGATGACCTTGAGCACGTCGGCCGTTGCGGTTTGTTGCTGAAGGGACTCGCGAAGCTCGTTGAGTAACCGTGTGTTCTCAATCGCGATCACCGCCTGATCCGCGAAGGTTTCGACGAGCTGGATTTGCTGTTCGGTAAACGGTCGCACAACGGAGCGCGTCAGAGCGAAAACCCCAATCGGAACTCCATCCCGCATAAGCGGAATTCCGAGCATCGTGCGATTGCGACCTAGGGATCTGGCGATACTTAACGTGTATTCCGGATCGGCTTGGATATCGTGGATGTGGACCACTCGCCTTTCCAGCAGCGTTCGACCTACTAAACTGCCGCGGGCCGGCTCCATTGCAAGCTGCTGTAAATAGGCCTCGTGTTCGGGTTCGATGGAGCCGGTACTTGCGGTTAGGTGAAACGATGCTCCCTCTCGCCGCCAGATGGTTGCCCGCTCAGCCTCGCAGAGTTGCGCCGCCGACTTTACGAGGATCGCAAAAACGCTTTTCAGATCAAAGGACGAACGGCTAATGACCTTTAGCACCTCGGAGGTGGCGGTCTGCTGTTCCAGAGATTCGCTCAGCTCGCCGGTCCGCGCCTGCAGCGCCGAGACAAGCCGAACGTTTTCAGCTCGCGCCTCGCCCAATTCGCGCGTGAGCTGTCCAACCCTTGCCTCGAGGGTCGCGGTCGATTGTTCCACGCCCGCCTCCCGATGAACCTAATGCCCGGCCGCGGGTCATCACACTGGCTCCGATGCGCCAGTCGCGCCCTGTTTATAGCACGGCGGAGGCGTACACGGGCACATGGGTGCTAGGGGGGAATCAGGTCGCTCCAACTGCTAACGAAACTTGCCCCCGAGGGTAAAAAAGTAACCCTGGGGTAGGAGTGCGCCCCGAGCGGCAATCCCTACGACAACGAAGGCGGAGAGTTTCGCGAGCTCGCCACAAAATGTCACACGGCGCGCGGGGCTTGCCTTACGAACACAGAACGTGCCCTTGGGAAGTTGACAATGGTCATCTTCTGAGCAGGCCCGCCGTGCGATCGGGCTCTGGCCCCCACACGGGCCTCATCGGAAGTCTCTCGTCTTAACCTTGATCGCGGCGTCGATCCGCAGGTCCGGGATGTAGATGTCTCGGGGCTTTTGGCCGAGAGCCTGACGCTGGTCCGGACCGCCGCCGTTCTTCGCCTCGTCTCCTCGGCCATGCGGAAGCGGGAAGGCTTCCTCGCGCTCTCCGACCCCGCCTAGCAGCTGCGAGAGGTCAGTCAGGTGCTCAGCTATGACGTGGATCACCTCTCCTTCGCGCTGCAGCTTGCCCCGACACCCGATCATGCTCGCCGAGAGAATGAGCCGGCGCTGCCGCTCGAACACGGACGGCCAAATGATGAGGTTCGCGATGTCGGTCTCGTCTTCGAGCGTGATGAACAGAACGCCATTGGCTGATCCCGGCCGCTGGCGAACCAGCACGAGCCCCGCGACGGAGACGCGGCCACCATCACGCGTTGCGCTGAGATCGCCCGCCGGCACGTAACCGTTTGCCGCGAGGTCCCCTCTCAGGAAGGCCACGGGGTGCGAGCGCAGCGTCAGCCCCCGGCTACGATAATCCTCAACGACCTCACGGCCGGCGGTCATGGGGGCGAGCTCGACCCGCTCTTCCTCGACTTCCGGCCGTAACGATCCACGCCGCTCATCTGCCGCGGCAAACAGGGGCAGCGGTTCGCCGCCAAGCGCCCGCACCTCCCATAGGGCTTGCCGCCGGCCGAGGCCGAGCGAGCCGAACGCATCCGCCTCGGCCAAGCGCTCCAAAGCGGCAACCGGCACTCTCGCACGGCGCCACAGGTCCTCCACAGACGCGAATGCGTCGTGCCGAGCTGCGACGATCGAGGCGCCGTCCCGGTTCGCTAAACCGCGCGCGGTGCGGAGCCCGAGCCGCACGGCGAAGCTACCACCGTCGGCCGGCTCTAGCGTGCAATCCCATCGCGAGTCGTTGATGTCCGGCGGCCTGACCTCGACT
>JAJFBI010000708.1 GCA_020697385.1 Microvirga sp.
TTTGATCCCCTCCATGACCGCCGTGATTCGCCCCTCCAAGTCCTCCGGCCTCGGCCTTGCCCGCGAGCTTTCCGCCCGCGCAGACGGCTACACCTGCATCGCCGGTCTCGACGAGGTCGGGCGCGGGCCGCTGGCCGGGCCGGTGGTGTCGGCGGCCGTGGTGCTCGATCTCGACAATGTTCCTCAAGGCCTTGCCGATTCGAAGGCGCTCACGGCGGTAAGGCGCGAGGCGCTGTTCGCCGAGATCCTGAGGACGTCGCACGTGGGCATCGCCTCGATCTCGCATCAGGAAATCGACACCATCAACATCCGGCAGGCTTCGCTGCTTGCCATGTGCCGGGCGCTTGCGGCGCTTTCCTGCTCGCCGGACATGGCCTTCGTCGACGGCAACGACCCACCGGCTCTGCCCTGCGCGACGGAAGCGGTCATCAAGGGTGATTCGCGAATCGCCTCCATCGCAGCAGCCTCGATTGTCGCGAAAGTGGTTCGGGACCGGATGATGGCGCGGCTTGGGAATGCTTATCCTGCCTATGGTTTTGCCAGCAATGCGGGCTACAGCACCAAGGCGCATCTCACGGCGGTGGCAAGCGAGGGCCCCTGCCCGTTTCATCGCATGAGTTTCTCGCCCCTGCGCCAAGGGTTACTGGACCTGTAACCGAGATTAACGCTGATTAACTAAAAAGCTCAATATTTTCAAAGCGTAGGCAAGATTTGCCGATCCAAAATATTTGGATTTTATCGCGTTTGGAAACCTCCTCTTTACCCTATCCGATCATGATCCTGAGTGTCAGTTGCGTAACCGGTGATCACCCATGGGTACCTCGCGTACCGGGGCTGCCGGCGCCGCCTCCCGGATCCATGTCTCGCGTACCGGGCGGTCTGCGCCGGCACCTCGGACGGGGCGTAAAACGCCCCTCTCCGTTCTGCCGCCTTCTCTTCCTCTCAATGAGATCCTTCTCGGCGACTGCATCGCCAATCTCGAGAAGCTTCCTCCTGAGAGCGTGGACGTGGTCTTCGCGGATCCGCCCTACAATCTCCAGCTCGAACAGGCGCTCACGCGTCCTGACCAGAGCCTCGTCGACGCGGTCGACGACGACTGGGACAAGTTCGCGAGCTTTGCCGATTACGACGCGTTCACCCGCGCATGGCTTTTGGCCGTGCGCCGCGTGATGAAGAAGAACGCGACGCTTTGGGTCATCGGCTCCTACCACAACATCTTCCGCGTGGGCTCGGCCCTGCAGGATCTGAATTTCTGGATCCTCAACGACATCGTGTGGCGCAAGGCCAATCCGATGCCGAACTTCAAGGGCCGCCGCTTCACCAACGCGCACGAGACCATGATCTGGGCCTCGAAGAGCGCGGAATCGAAGGGCTACACCTTCCACTACGATGCGCTGAAAGCCGGCAATGAAGACGTGCAGATGCGCTCGGACTGGTTCATCCCGATCTGCACGGGCGACGAGCGCCTGAAGGACGCGCAGGGGCGCAAGGTGCACCCGACGCAGAAGCCCGAGTCGCTGCTCGCTCGGATCCTGCTCTCCTCGTCCAATCCCGGCGACGTGGTGCTCGATCCCTTCTTCGGCTCCGGCACCACGGGTGCGGTCGCCAAGATGCTCGGGCGCAACTTCATCGGCCTCGAGCGCGATTCGACCTATGCCAAGGCGGCGCGCAAGCGCATCGACGCAGTTGAGCCTCTCTCCGACGTGTCGATTGCCCCGGCGCCCGAAAAGCGCACGGAAGTGCGCGTGCCGTTCCTGTCCATCATCGAGGCAGGCCTCGTGAAGGCCGGCGAGACCCTGGTGGACGAGCGGCGCCGCCACAAGGCGGTGGTGCGGGCCGACGGCACGCTGGCGCTCGGCGCCATCGTCGGGTCGATCCACAAGATCGGCGCGCTGACGCAGGGGTTCCCCTCCTGCAACGGCTGGACCTTTTGGAACGTGGAGCGGGACGGCAAGCTCGTCTCCATCGACGAGTTCCGGGCCAAGGTGCGGGCCGACATGGCGGCCTGAGGTCTTACTGCGACATCGCAATTCTGTGAAAGGGCCAGCAAGGTGCTGGCCCTTTTCGTTCGCCGCACTAATGTTTTGCGTCACAGAGGCGTCACTCAAGGCCGCTAGCGCAGGGACAGCCTTACCAAAGCGAGGAACTGACCCGTGCCCATGAAGCGGATTCTTCTTACCCTGCTCGTCGCCCTCGTGCCTGCCTTCGCCCAGGCGCAAGACCTTTCCGGCAACCTCGTTCTCTATACGAGCCAGCCCAACACCGACGCACAGCAGACCATCGACGCCTTCAAGGCGAAGCATCCGGGCGTCAACGTCACCTTCGTGCGTGACGGCACCCCGAAGATCCTGGCCAAGCTCAGCGCCGAGTTCGAGGCCGGCCAGCCCCAGGCCGACCTGCTGCTGATCGCCGACAGCGTCACCATGGAGGGGCTCAAGAAGGAAGATCGCCTCCTGGCGCACGAGAAGGCGGATGTGTCCGCCTATCCGACCGGCACGCACGACCCCCAGAAATTCTGGTTCGCCACCAAGCTGATCACCACGGGCATCGCCTACAACACGAAGGCGGGCTTCAAGCCGACCTCATGGGCCGATCTCACCAAGCCGGAGGTCAACCCTCGAAGGCGGCTGGGACTACTACGAGGCCCTGAAGGGCAACGACGCGGTGGCCGGCGGCGGCAACGGCGACGTGCTCAAGCAGGTGGCTGGCGGCCAGAAGCTTTACGGCGTCATCGTCGATTTCATGCCGATCCGCGAGAAAGCCAAGGGCGCATCGATCGAGTTCG
>JAJFBI010000080.1 GCA_020697385.1 Microvirga sp.
GTTGACCGTGAACAGGCCGACGAGCACCCACTGAAGGGCCGTGGTGCGGCTGACCGACACGACCTGATACATTTCCCAGGTGCCGTAGGCAGTGAGCAGGAGGCCGCCGCCGAATACGAAGAGGCGTGCGAGCCATGTTCCCAGCTTCGGGTGCTGGAGGACGGACCTGCGCTCCTCGGAGGCCGACCAGCGCCGAAGCGACTGGGTCGGCATATCGAGGTGCTTTTCGGGGGGCATAGCGGCTGCAGGCCGCTCAAGAGCGGCTACGTTCGGGTTCGACTCGTGACTTAAGGTGTCCAACGATACAGCCATGTCTCGCTAATCGGTTTCCCGCCTGCTTCAAGGATCAGGCGCATCTCACACGCGTTTTCGTTGCCCGGGTCAAGCTCGAATGCGACACGTACTGTCTTTCTATCAGGATATGGCAAAAGTTTGAGATTTTGGAATGTTCCAGGGCCAACGGTTAAGACGGATCTTAGGTCCGCCGGCAGATTGTCGCCCAACGCATCCCCAGTGAAGTCGACCGCGAACCGCCGCCGCCGTCCGCCGCTTCCCCGTCCGGAACGAGTCTGCGCCACGGTTGCGAGTGGCGGCCGTTCCGGCGCGTTCCATCCCCAGTACTGCCGATAGGCCAAGGCAACCTCGGAGCCTGCCGCCATTGGCGCCTTTGGGCGCCAATAGGTGAGGATGTTGTCGTTGATCTCTGCGTCGGTTGGGATCTCCAGGAGTTGGACGCTCCCTTGTGCCCAATCACCCAGGGGCTCGATCCAGACGCTCGGCTTACGCTCGAAGCGCTGGTCGTCGTCGTGGAAAGCCTCGTAGGATCGCTCCCGCTGAAGCAGCCCGAAGCCGCGAGGCGAGTTGTCGACGAAGGCGGAAATCTGGAGCGTCTCCGGGTTCTGAAGCGGACGCCAGAGCCATTCCCCGGACCCGTTCAGCATCTGAAGGCCGGATGATTCATAGACGGCCGAGCGGATATCGTCGGAGTTCAGGAGGTCGTTGGGACCATAAAGATATGTGGAGGCGACGCCCCCCAGGCCCACATGCTCCAGATTGACTCTGGGGAAGAGGGTGGTCTCCACATCAACGATAGTCATGTCACCGGGGCGGAACGTCATACGGACCGCGCCGGTGGTTGATTCCGAATCGAGAATGCCGTGGACCGTGATGCTGTTGCTGCCTACAGCCGGGCGCTCCAGCCAGAAGGCACGAAAAGCCGGAAATTCTTCACCGCGCGCTTCGGCCGGACGCAAGGTCAGCGCCCGCGCGATGGCGCCGTAATTCTGCCCGCGGGCGAGAGCACGGAAGAAGGTGCCGCCCTGCACGACGGCAAAGTCGAAGGGCCGGCCGTTGCCGACCTGGGCGATGAGCCTGAAACCGGAATAGCGGATGTCCCCGAGGTTGTTCGGCAGATTGATCCGTCCGAAGTCGAACTGGGATGGCTGATAACCGATGCGGCGGACCGCACCGTCCTCGACTATGAAAAGCTCCACCGCATCCCGAAACACGAACCCGCGATGGAGTGGCTCGACCGCAATCCCGCGGGCCTCCGAACTCCAGATCGGCGGCTGCGTATAACGGATCGCGCCATACTGCTCCGGGTTCAGATTCGAGAACACGTCCGGCAGATCATTTGTGGGAGCTGCAAACTGCTTCTTGGAGAGCTGGCGCGCAATGTCGACGACGACCGCCGGATCGAACCGCTGATTCTCTCCCATCCTGGCGGAAATCGTCTCTTGAGGCGTCTGCGCCCTGAGGGTCGGCGCGTATGCCAGCCCGGCGACGGAGACACCGATATATGCCAGCATGTCGCGCCGGCGAAGATGGAAGGGGGATGGACCCCTTTGCGGAACCGGCACAGTAATACTCTTGCGTGTACGAAGGCTCTTCAGCCAGACCATTGGAATGCTACATACATATCGTCAATCATGAGCACGAAGTAAACGCGGCCATTCAGCAAACTGCCTGATTGCTCATGAAACGTTTGCCGTTTTACCCCTTCTGATTTAGCTGCACGGCTGAGCCTCACCGGATTGAAACTGTATGACCCCGTCTCACAACGCCCAATCATCCTCTCGAAGCTGCTTGGCTATCGTGCTCGCAGCCGGTGAGGGTACCCGGATGAAATCCGCCAGGCCCAAGGTCCTGCATCAGGTCGCCGGCCGGTCCATGCTGGGCCACGTACTGGCGACCCTGACTCAGGCTGGCGCCACCAGCACCGCCGTGGTGATCGGTCCGGACCGGGAGGATGTGGCCAAGGAAGTTCAGAAGATCTCAAGCCAGGCCCGGATCTTCGTTCAGACCGACCGGCTCGGGACTGCCCATGCGGTTCTGAGCGCCCGAGTGTCGCTGGCGCATGCCGCCGACGACGTGATCATCGCATTCGGCGATACACCTCTTATCCTGCCCGAGACCTTCACCAAGCTGCGGGCTCCCCTGGCGGAAGGAGCGGCCGTGGTCGCCATGGGGTTCGAGGCGAAGGACCCGGCCGGCTATGGCCGCTTCATTACGGCAGGCGGCGAACTCCTGGCCATTCGCGAACACAGGGACGCCAGTGAGGCCGAGCGGTCGATCACCCTGTGCAATGGCGGGCTGATGGCGATCCGAGGCGATCTGGCCCTGACCCTCCTCGACCGGGTGGAGAATAAGAACACCAAAGGCGAGTATTATCTCACCGACATCGTCGAGATCGCCCGCAGCCTCGGCCACAGGACGGCGATTGCCGTCGTGTCCGAGGAGGAGGTGCATGGGGTTAACGATCGCGCCCAGCTCGCCGCCGCCGAGCGCATGATCCAAGACCGGCTGCGCCAAGCCGCCATGGCATCCGGCGTCACGCTGGTTGCTCCCGAGACAGTCTTCCTCAGCCATGACACCCGGTTGGGGCAGGATGTCGTGGTCGAGCCGCATGTGGTCTTCGGTCCGGGCGTCGTCGTCGAAGAGGGAGCCGTCATCCACAGCTTCAGCCATATTGAGGGCGCTCGTATTTCTTCCGGTGCCGGGGTCGGCCCATTTGCCCGCCTGCGTCCCGGCGCGGCGATCGGCCCGAAGGCCAAGGTCGGCAACTTCGTCGAGATCAAGAACTCCGAACTCGGAGCAGGCGCCAAGGTCAGCCACCTGACCTATCTCGGTGATGCAAGCGTGGGAGCCGAGGCGAATATCGGCGCCGGCACCATCACCTGCAATTACGACGGTTTCGGCAAGTACCGGACCGAGATCGGCGAAGGCGCCTTCATCGGCTCCAACTCTTCCCTGGTCGCCCCTGTTAGCATCGGAAGGGGGGCCTTCGTCGGCTCCGGCTCAGTCATCACGGAGAGCATACCTGACGATGCCCTCGGCCTCGGCCGCGGGCGTCAGACGATCAAGGAAGGCTGGGCGATCTCGTTTCGAGACAAGGCCCAGGCGTCCAAGCGGAAATAAGCGCCTTTGTCACAATAGGTTACGCAAGTTGATTCTGCCCCTGAGGCCTCCCTTTGTAAGAGGGAGCTTCAAGCGTAGCGTTGGTCGCGTTGCAAAAGGAAGTTCTTCATCATGTGCGGAATTGTTGGAATCATTGGGAAAACGCCGGTTGCTCCTCAGATCGTGGAGGCACTCAAGCGGCTTGAATACCGAGGCTACGATTCCGCCGGCGTGGCGACTCTAGAGGAGGGACGCCTCGACCGTCGGCGGGCCGAGGGCAAGCTGCGCAATCTCGAGGCCAAGCTCTCCCAATCTCCGCTCTCCGGTGTCATCGGCATCGGCCACACCCGCTGGGCGACCCACGGCAAGCCCAACGAGACCAATGCCCACCCTCATGCCACGGACAAGCTGGCGGTGGTCCATAACGGCATCATTGAGAACTTCCGCGAGCTGAAGACCGGCCTCGAAGCCAAAGGCATCCGGTTCGAGACGGAGACAGACACTGAAGTGGTGGCCCAACTCGTCACCTATGAAATCCGCCAGGGACGCGGCCCCATCGAGGCTGTGGCCGTGACCTTGCCGCGCCTGCGCGGCGCTTTCGCGCTCGGGTTCCTGTTCTCCGGTGAGGACGACCTGCTCATTGGAGCCCGTCACGGCGCTCCTCTCGCCATCGGCTATGGACAGGGCGAGATGTATCTCGGCTCCGATGCCTTGGCACTGGCACCGTTCACCGATGAGGTCGCCTATCTCGACGATGGCGATTGGGCGATCCTGACCCAAAGGGGCGCCGACATCCGCGACGAAAGCGGCAAGTCCGTGCAGCGGATCCGTCACAAGATCCCAGTCGGATCCTTCATGGCCGACAAAGGCAATTACCGCCACTTCATGGCCAAGGAAATCCACGAGCAGGCAGAAGTGGTAGGGCGCACGCTCGCGCACTATGTCAACTTCGCGGGCGAACGGGTCGAGCTGCCTTTCGAGCTGCCCTTCGACTTCAAGGACCTGAACCGCATCTCGATCTCCGCCTGTGGCACGGCCTATCTGGCCGGGCTGATCTCGAAATACTGGTTCGAGCGCCTAGCGCGCATTCCGGTCGAGATCGATGTCGCATCCGAGTTTCGCTATCGCGAAGCTCCCCTGGAGCCGGGCGGCTTGGCGCTTTTCGTCTCTCAGTCAGGTGAGACGGCAGACACCCTGGCGTCGCTGCGCTACGCTACGGCCGAGAAGCAGCATACGCTCTCCGTGGTGAACGTGCCGACCTCCACCATGGCTCGCGAGAGCAATGTGGTTGCGCAGACGCTTGCCGGCGTGGAAGTGGGTGTTGCGTCGACCAAGGCCTTTACCTGCCAGCTTACCGTTCTCCTGTCGCTCGCCATCGCGGCCGGCCGCGCACGGGGGACGCTCAGCGCCGAGGACGAGAAGGAACTGGTGAACGCCCTCATCGCCGTGCCGGGCCAGGTGACCGAGGCCATCAAGCGGGAGCATCAGATCGAGATTCTCTCTCGCGAATTGTCCAAGGCCAAGGACGTGCTCTATCTCGGACGCGGCACGTCCTATCCGCTGGCCATGGAGGGGGCCCTGAAGCTCAAGGAGATTTCCTATATCCACGCCGAAGGCTATGCGGCTGGGGAACTGAAGCATGGGCCCATCGCGCTCATCGACGAGACGATGCCCGTTATCGTCATCGCACCGCACGACAGCATTTTCGAGAAGACGGTCTCCAACATGCAGGAAGTTGCCGCCCGTGGCGGCCGCATCATCCTCATCACGGACGAAAGGGGCGCCTTGGAGGCCGGCCTCGACACAATGGCCACCATCGTGATGCCATCCGTTCATCCGATCGTGGCGCCGATCATTAACGCCGTGCCGATCCAGCTGCTGGCCTATCACACGGCCGTTTTCATGGGCAAAGACGTGGACCAGCCGCGTAATCTTGCGAAGTCCGTGACGGTTGAGTGAATTGGATTCTGCTACTGCCATTTCGGGCCTGGCTCTTGGAGGCCGTCCCGAAATGGCATTGAGGTCGTTCTATCCCGCCCGCAACAGGCGGATCGCGGAATCGCGCTCGAAGAGATAGAGCAGCACCCGCAACGCCTGCCCCCTCTCACTCACGAGGTCCGGGTCACGGTCCACGATCAGGCGCGCGTCATCGCGAGCGGCTCCTAGAAGATCGCCGTCGACTTCCAGACGGGCCAGCTTGAAGCCAGGTGTGCCTGATTGACGGGTGCCGAGCACCTCGCCTTCGCCTCGCAGGCGCAGATCCTCCTCGGCGATGCGGAAGCCATCTTCCGTCTGGCGCATCATCTCGAGCCGCGCCTGTGCGACTTGCCCCAGCGGGCCCTTGTAGACCAGCAGGCATGTGGAGGATTTCGAACCGCGTCCGATGCGCCCGCGCAGCTGGTGCAGTTGCGCGAGGCCGAAGCGTTCGGCATGTTCGATCACCATGATGGTGGCGTTCGGCACGTCGACGCCGACCTCGATCACCGTGGTGGAGACCAGGATCTTGGTCTGGCCGCTCGAGAACCGCTCCATGGCGGCGTCCTTGTCCTTGCCGGCCATCTTGCCGTGCACAAGGCCGACCTGATCGCCGAAGAAGCCTTTCAGCATTTCGAACCGCTCCTCGGCGGCCGCGAGATCGATGGATTCAGACTCGCCCACGAGCGGACAGACCCAGTAGACCTGATCGCCATTGGCGATGGCCCGCCCGATTCCGCCGACGACCTCGTCGAGCCGGTCGATAGCGATGAGCTTTGTCGCAATGGGCTTGCGGCCGGCCGGCTTCTCGCTCAGCACCGACACGTCCATGTCGCCGAAATAGGTGAGGGCCAGGGTGCGCGGGATCGGGGTGGCGGTCATGACGAGGATGTCGACCGCTTCCCCTTTGGAACCGAGCGCCAGACGCTGATGCACGCCGAAGCGGTGCTGCTCGTCGACAACCGCGACCCCGAGGTCCTGAAACGCAACGCCTTCCTGGAACAGGGCGTGGGTGCCGACCGCAATCTGGATGCTGCCATCGGCGAGGCCGGCAAGGATCGTGCGACGCGCGACCCCTTTTTCGCGTCCGGTGAGCAGGGCGATGGTCAGCCCGGCCTGTTCCGCCATTGGCGCAAGCCGCTCGTAGTGCTGGCGGGCGAGGATCTCGGTCGGGGCCATCATAGCGGCCTGACGGCCGGCCTCGATGGCACTCGCCATGGTGAGCAGGCCGACGACGGTCTTGCCCGAGCCCACATCGCCCTGAAGCAGCCGCAGCATTTTCTTGTCGGAGACCAGATCGTGCCGGATGTCCTCGACAGCTTTCTCCTGCGATCCCGTGAGACCGAAGGGAAGGGCGGATCTCAGGCGTTCGACCAAGTGCCCTTCGCCCGCATTCACCCGGCCCGGCAACCGCCGCATGCGGCTTCTCACAAGGGCCAGAGCCAGCTGCGAGGCGAGCAGCTCGTCATAGGCGAGGCGCCGCCGAGGCGCGGACTTGGCAAGCGCGTCCTCGGATAGCTGAGCGGCGTTATCAGGCCGGTGAAGAGCAAAGAGCGCCTGCCGGAATTCGGGGAGGGCATTCCGATCCATCCAGGCAGTGTCCTGCCACTCCGGCAACTGTGGGACCTTTTCGAGGGCAGTACCGATGTACTTGCCCACCATCCGCGATGTGAGCCCCTCGGTCAGGCCGTAAACGGCCTCGACCGCCGGCAGGTTCTCGATGCCTCGATCATCCAGGATCCGGTCCGGATGGACCATCTGGCGACGGCCGTCCCACAGCTCGATCTTGCCGGAAACGTACCGACGCTCGCCCACCGGCAGGATCTTTTCGAGACGGGCCTTTTGGCCATTGAAGAAGATAAGCGTCACATCGCCCGTCTCGTCCTCCACCAAGATCCGGTAGGGCGCCCGGCGGCCGGGCGGAGGCGGGCGGTGCGCGACGACGCTCACGGAGAGCGTAACCGGTTCGCCGACGGGCGCATCCGCCACGGAACCCTTCATCTCCCGCGAGATGCCGCTGCTTGGCAGATGGAACAGAAGGTCCGCGACACGCGTGGGCTTACCCGGCTCGCCGAGCAGCCGGTCGAGCAGGGGGGCGATCTTCGGGCCGACGCCCGGCAGGGTGTTCGCCGGGGCGAAGAGCGGATCGAGAATGGAAGGGCGCAGTGACATTCAAATGGGTAGCAACTGGGAGGGAGATGGTTATATAGCGGCCAAGTCAGCCGGAGGCGACGGCAACTTATCAGATCGGAGCATCGTCATGAGCGGAACGACACGCAGCAGCGCCGGCCTCGATGTTCGACGCAGGCAGATCCTGTATCGCTCCTGGCACCGGGGCATGCGAGAGATGGACCTGATCATGGGCCGCTTTGCCGATGCGGAGATTGGGGAGCTCTCCGAGGAGGACCTTGCCGAGTTCGAACGGCTGATCGAAGTGACCGACCGCGATCTCCTCGGCTGGATCACCGGCGAAATCGAAACGCCCTCGAACTACGACACGCCCCTGTTCCGGCGTCTCAAGGCGTTTCATACCCATACATCGCCGATCCACAGCTGACGCGCAAACCGTCTCTGTTCTTTTCTTTCCGAACCGGGCGGAAACGCCCGCGTTCCCTTTCATCTCTGGCCTGATATCTCACCATGAAGCCTGCCCTGACCCGCGCCCTCGATGCCCTCAAGAAGGGTCAAAGCCTTACCTTGTCGGGCGTGCCCGACGGCTTCGATGCCTTGGCCGTTGCCGATCTCGCACGTGGTCTGTCCAGACAGGTCGAGGGGCCGGCCGTTCTGGTGCACGTGGCCCGGGACGGGCAGCGGCAGCAGAACTTCGCAAACAGCCTCGGCTTCATCGCACCCGAAATCGAGATTCTGACGTTCCCAGCCTGGGACTGCCAGCCCTACGACCGAGTATCGCCCAACGCTGCGATCACCGCGCAACGGATGACCACGCTGGCGCGGCTCGCCCGCTCCAAGACCTCCGAGGACAAGCCGCGCATCCTTTCGACGACGGTCAACGCCCTCGTCCAGCGCGTGCCGCCGAAGGCCCGCATCGCGGCCGAAACCTTCTCGGCCGCGCCCGGCAACGTGGTCGACACGACACAGCTGGTCAGCTGGCTGGAGGCCAATGGCTTTCTCCGCACCGGAACCGTGCGCGACACAGGCGAATACGCGGTGCGCGGCGGCATCATCGATCTCTTCCCGGCAGGATTGCCGAACCCGGTTCGCCTCGACTTCTTCGGCGACGCCCTCGAATCGATCCGTGCCTTCGATCCGGAGACCCAGCGCACCGTCGGCACCCTGCGCTCGCTCGATCTCGTGCCTATGAGCGAGGTGCAGCTGACCACCGAGAGCATCAAGCGCTTCAGGCAAGCCTATGTGGCAGCCTTTGGGGCGCCAACGCGCGACGACCGCCTTTATGAAGCCATCAGCGAAGGGCGGCGCTATCCCGGCCTCGAGCACTGGATGCCGCTGTTCCACGACCATCTCGACACACTGTTCGACTACCTACCCGGCATTCCGGTGGTGTTTGATGCCCTGGCCGACGATGCGGCCGCCGAGCGGCTCGCGCAGGTGAGGGACTACTACGATGCCCGCCGTGAAGGCATGGGCCAGAACCAGGCAGGGGTCGCGCCCTATCGCCCGCTGCCGCCGGACGCATTGTATTTCAAGCCGGAAGAGTGGTCGGAAC
>JAJFBI010000709.1 GCA_020697385.1 Microvirga sp.
ACCTACTTCGCCCGATTACGCAAGCGGAGCACCAAGCGGCGTTGGCGGCGAGCGAACGTCATGGATCTGGCCGCGCCTGTAATGCGACCGCTAATCGACCTTCGTTCAAAGCCGAATTTCGTCTTACATAATTCGAGCCAGACCGTTCCTGCAGAGCAGGTCCCGGCACAAGTCTCGGCCGGGGTTCTCTTGGAAGCTGAACGGCAGAATGGCGATGCTCGAATAACACCTCACTAGGCCCAAGGCGCAAAGTTGATATCCCCGTCATTTAGCCGCTTCCCAGGCGGCTCACCGGCATGCCGCGCGCGGAGATCGTGCGGGCGTGGCATCGTGCGGAGCGAGATCCGGTCTACACCGGCGGGCCCTCGCCTGCGGATGTGGCTGATGCGGCTGCGTGAGCAGTACGAGCGCGATCAGTCGCTCCAATAGGGGTCGAGGTCCTCGACGATCCCCCGCGCCTCCTCGTGGCGCCGCATCAGCCGCAAGAACGCCATCGATGACGAGGCGAGCCCCGAGCGGCGCTCTACGTGCGCCAGCATCCTGTTCTGGGTCCAGACTCTGGGCCGGCGCGCTCATGCTCGCAGGCCAGGGCTCCCCATGGTTGAGTACTGGTTCCGCGAAGACGGCGAGATCGAGTTCGAGCCGAGTGACCCGAGCTCGAGGCCATCGTCAGGCGCGCGCGGGGGTGCGGCTCGGAAGCCCCGAGCAGGCCCGCAAAAACCGTCGCGAGGCCGATGCCCTTCGCTGAGCGGCTGCAACCCGTGTTCGTCGAGCTCGGTGGTCAACCGCTCCGACGTATTGTCGCCCAACGGCGGGCCCGCAAGATCGGGGCGCCACGAGGTGACTGCTCGCCGTCGCAGGTGAGCCGCACGCTGGCCCGCCTTGGTCTTGCGCACCAGCGGCGGCCCGATGCACCCGCGTGATTCTCGCGCGAGCCATCGTTCACCCCTGGGGCGAGCGATCACTCAGAGAGGTGGGGGAGCACCCGCTTTGGGTCCCTCGGTCGCAGGCTGGCCTGGGCCCCGCCTGAGGCAATGCCGCTAGTATGGGAGGTGTCTGACGTGGGCGGCGTGCAGACGAGGTCCGCAGCATGGTCGACGAGCTGGCGCGAATGCGCGGCACCGAGCTCGCGCAGCGCACCTACTCGCGGGGGCAGATGGAACGCGCGATGGGCTATGTGCCGCCCTGAGCAGGCGTTTAGCGCGTGCTGGAGAGCAGTGGCATTACCGCTGCGGCGTCCAAGAAAACCCGCCAATGGTTGGACTGGGCGGGGCAAGTCGCACACGGCCCGCCAACCTCAAAAGCTGAGGTATGGTTCCCGGACGCGCTCGGAAGGGCGGCGACCCCCGCATGAAGGTTTCAGAGAGCCGCCGCCCGCACCCGAGGCCGGCAGAACCTGCCCAAGTGCCTTGTAGGCTTACCGGCGCAGGCGGGAGCGTCAACCGGCGCTCTGCTTGCCCCCGCGGCCCATCATCGAGCGCGTCTAGCGTCAGCCCCCATTTCGGCTTGCATGCGCTTGGTAAGGCCGTCCAGCCTCTCCGTGAGCATCTCCATGCCCTCTGCCACCCGTGCCACGCTCTGACGCACGCGCTCCAATTCCTGCAGTATCTCCTCAAGCAACCCCGCAACCGTTTCGAGGGTGGCGGGCTCGTGCTCGGTCATCATCGGCGCCCCTTCGCCTCACCCAATCCATGCGAGCACGGCTGCGATCAAAAAGAGTGCAACGATGAGGCCGAGCCCTCCGATCATGACGTGCTCAACCGTGATCGTCATCGCCTCGCCCTTCGACTTCCGCCGGGCTTCGCGGCTTAAGCGACGTATCCCGCCAGGTAAGGCGCCCTTAAGGCCGCCAGAAGCGACGGCACAACGCAGCCGGCTCGATTGCAAGCTGCAACAACTTTTTGGCGACGCGCAACAAGACCCGCGCGCTGTGTCGTCGTACGGCGCACCCCGCTCAACCACAGCGAGGATTTCCGATGCCACGACGACGCTCTATCGCTAAGCAGGCACCAGCTCAGCCCGTCACCGTAAAGTCCCCGACCGACATTGACCGGCAGGTCGGCAAACGCCTTCGCGCGCTGCGCGAGGAGGCGGGCATGAGCCAGACCGCGCTCGGCGAGCGCTCGGGCATCACGTTCCAACAGGTGCAGAAATACGAAAACGGGGTCAACCGCGTCTCGATTAGCAGGCTGATCCAGTTCTGCGAGGCACTAGGCGTTCCCACGTCGCAGGTCCTCGATGGCCTCTCCACCGCGCGCCAGCCCAAGGCGGATCCGCTGCAGCCGCTCCGCACCGAGCGCGGCGTCAGGCTTGCGAAGGCATGGGATAGGCTCGACCCGAAGAAGCAAGCGGTGATCCTCAGCCTTATTGAGGAGACTGCCGGCCGGTAACCTCGCGCCAGGTGCCGGGCCAGGTCTGGGCATCGAGGCCTCGGCGCCACCTGCTCGCCGGCCTCCCTCAGGGGCCTCATCGAAGCTTCCCACCCGCAGATCGCTGGCGGTTCTGAGGTCCTGTCGTTGTTAGTGGCGGTTCTGAGGTCCTGCCGTTGTTAGTGGCACAACCAGAAGGGATAACTGTTCAGGCCGGCAGAGCGCGTAGTCTTGGTGCGCACTG
>JAJFBI010000710.1 GCA_020697385.1 Microvirga sp.
CGCCCCAACGCCGTAGTGAAACGGATCACCGGTTGCGAGCACGCAGGTCGGCTGCCCTCGACGGGCCAGGACCATCGAGTAGCCCTCGGCAAAGGGAGAAGGCCATGTCTGGATCTGCGCCGATACGGGTGCAGCAAGCTCAAGGTGGCGTGTGCCTCCGATGACGAACTCCGCTTGGTCGAGGGCCGTCTGGGCAGCAGGGGACAGCCCCACGCGGCCGTCCTCGCCGATGCCGATGATGGTGAGCCAGGGAGCGTTCGTCATGCTCGACTCCATCTCAGATTTCGGGGAAAAGGGGCGCATGCGCATTCTCATTCTGGGCGGCACGACGGAGGCCTCCGCACTCGCGAGGCTTCTTTCCGGCCGATCCGAGTTCAGCCCTGTTCTGTCCATGGCCGGGCGCACCAGCGAACCGCGGCCCGTGCCGGTTCCAACCCGCATCGGCGGCTTCGGCGGCGTGGACGGGCTCGCCTGTTTCCTGCTGCAGGAGCGGATCGAGGCAGTGATCGATGCCACCCATCCCTTCGCGGCCGTGATGTCGCGCAACGCGGCGGAGGCCTGCGCGCGAGTGCACGTTCCGCTGCTCGCCCTGCGCCGTCCGCCCTGGATTCCGCAGGCGGGTGACCGTTGGACCGAGGTGAACTCGATGGAAGAGGCTGTCGATGCTCTGGGCGATGAGCCCCGGCGCGTCTTCCTCACGGTTGGGCGTCTTGAGCTGCCGCCCTTCGCGGACGCGCCGCAGCACACCTATCTGGTGCGCACCATCGAGCCCATCGGCGATGCGCTGCCGGTGCCGAACGTCATCGCGATCCAGGACCGCGCGCCCTTCAATGAAGCGGCCGAACGAGCGCTGATGGAGCGCGAACAAATCGAGGTGGTGGTGACGAAGAACTCCGGCGGAGCTGCGACCTATCCGAAGATCGTGGCGGCTCGCGCGCTGGGCCTGCCCGTCATCGTCGTGGCGCGGCCGCAAAAACTTCGCGGCGTCGAGGAGGTTGCGAGCGCGGACGCTGCCCTGGAATGGCTCGAGCGCTATCACGGCCGCACTCCATAGAAACGCGGCGTATAGACGTAGGGTGTCTTGTCGTCAGACCGCTCGATGAGCCTGGTGGTGCTGGCGCCGATGATCACGACGGTGGACATGTCGGCCATGGAGGCTTCAACTTGCGAGAGCGGCACGATCCTGATCCGTTCGTCCGGCCGCATCACGGCCCGTGCAAGGATGATTGGCGTGTCGGGGCCGCGCGTCTCCGCGACGATCTTAAAAGCGGCGCCGAGCTGCCAGGGTCGGGCCGAGGAGATCGGGTTGTATAGCGCCACGACGAAATCCGCCGTTAGAGCAGCGCGCAGCCGTGCCTCGACCACTTCCCACGGTTTCAAATTGTCCGACAGCGACATGGCGCAGAAGTCGCCGCCGAGCGGCGCACCCACGCGGGCTGCAGCTGCGAGCATCGCCGTGATGCCGGGCTCGACGCGGATGTCGAGACTGCGCCAAGCGGGCTCACCATTGTCGACAGCCTCGAACACGGCCGCCGCCATGGCGAACACACCGGGATCCCCGCCGGAAACCACGGCTACGTGCGCTCCTCTCGCGGCGAGATCGAGGGCGAAGCGCGCCCGGTCGAGTTCAACCCGGTTGTCCGATGCGTGACGGCGCTGGCCCGCCCGCTCCGGAATACGGTCGACATAAGGCCCGTAGCCGACAAGATCGGTCGCGGAGGCGAGCGCCTCGGCGGCGGCGGGGGTCAGATAGCGCGGATCGCCGGGACCGAGGCCCACGATGGTGACGAGGCCCGTCATACGCGCCTCCCTTGGCCCGGCACGATGATGAGCGAGAAATAGGGAGCGTCGAAATCCTCAGGCAGATCGGGCAGCGGGATGATCTTCTCCTCTGCCATGGTGGCGCGCTCCACATAGATCGCGCGCTCCAGGAGGCCTGCATCTGCAAGCGCTTTGCGAACCTTCTGCAGGTTGCGACCAAGCTTCATCACCACGGCGGCATTGGTGCCGGAGAGGTGCCGCGTCAGTTCCGCTTCCGGCAATGTGCCGGGCACGATTGTGAGCACGTCGTCGCCCCATGTGATCGGCGCGCCCGCGCGGGTCCAGGCGCCCGACATGCCAGAGACCGCAGGCACGACTTCGGTCGGCACCTTGTCCTTGAGGCGCCACCAGAGATGCATGAAGGAGCCGTAGAAGAAGGGGTCGCCCTCGCACAGAACGGCGACGGTGCGGCCTGCCTCGATCTCGGCAAGAAGCCGTGCTGCCGCTTCCTCGTAGAAGGGGTTAAGGGCGGCGGCGTAATCCGGGTGATCGGCGGGAATCTCCGTGGTCACCGGATAGATGAGCGCGATTTCCCGCTCGGGGTTTTCGCCGACGATTGCGTCCGCGATGGTGCGCCCGTTGCCGCGCCGTCCGCGCTTGCAGAAGTGGACCAGCCGGTCAGCCGTTTCCAGAACCTTGCGAGCGCGCACGGTCATGTAGTCGGGATTGCCGGGGCCTAAACCTAAGCCGAAGAAGCGGATGGTGCCGTTTGCCATATCCACTTCACTCCACCGGGTTCGCAAGCGCGTTGACGGCTGCCGCCGCCATGGCGCTGCCGCCGCGCCGCCCGTG
>JAJFBI010000711.1 GCA_020697385.1 Microvirga sp.
GATACCGTTGCGGCAGGAAAACGCCACGCCCGCATCTACGTGGAGCAGGGCCGCTGCTTTTTGGAGGATTTGGGCAGTTCCCTGGGAACCTACTGCAACCAGGCGCGTGTCGAGCCCAAACAGCGCCGCCCGCTTGAATCCGGCGATCAGGTCGTCATCTTCCCGCATGTGTTTACCGTCCAACTGCGCCAGTTGTGGGCACGGCAGTTGGATGTCATGGTCTATGCGGGCGCCGCAGAGTCGATGAGCTGGCAGGACTTCCAGGACACGTCCACCGCCGGACGGACGAGTTTCCCTGTTCATATCCATCCGATCGGCGCCGCCGTCTGCCTGGAGGCCAGCCGTACGTTCCTCGAGCAGTTCGCGGACCGCATTCTCAGACCGCTCGACATCGATGCCTTGCCGGGTTTTCCGGTTTCTACCGGCAGCGCCTTCCTCGAGTTCATGACTCTCTGCCTGATCGAAAGAGTCAACCGGGACCTCGCTTTCCCCTTTGTGTTCGAGGCCGGCCCGATCGGAAAAAAGCCCGCCCTTGGACCGGATGCGAAAGGGCTGTGCCTGGCCTGCTCGGTGAGCCTTTTGGCCGCGACCGGCGCCTTGCGCGTCTTCATCCCGTACACGGCGGCCGCTGCGATGCGCGACGCCGTGCCCCATCCTCCTCCGCTCAACGAGTCTCCCCCGATCGCCTGGAAATTTCCCGTATCACTGGGTTCCGTGGAGCTTTCGGCGAAGGAGTTGGCCGGTCTGGAACGGGACGACGTCCTGATTCCCGAGCGGGATGTCGAACTGCTGCTGCCACGCCGGGCCGATCGCGGGTGGAAGGCTGCGATCGAGGGCGGGGAAGAGATCCGCAACTTCGGCCGCATCCGAATCGACAAGTATTTCGAGAGGGAGCCCTTGAATAACGAAGATCCGCAGGCGGGGAATCCGTCTGAAACGAGTCCCACACCCGATCTCGGCCAGCTTCCGGTTCGCGTACACGTGATCCTCGCGGAGAAGGAACTGACTCTGGCGGAGGCGTCGGGTCTGACGAAGGGAACGATTGTCGAGCTGGATTGTGAGAAGACCGGTCTCGTGATGCTGGCCGTGAATGGCAAGCCGCTGGGACAGGGCCAACTCGTCGACATCGAAGGCCGGCTTGGCGTTCGCATCCTGTCCTGGAGAGGCGAATGACCCTGGCAATCCTTTTGCTGCAGGCCGCCAGTCATGCCGAAGAGATCTCCGCCGTGAATTCCGAGCCGCTTCAGTACGTGAAGCTGATCGCGGTGCTCGGGCTGGTGCTGGTGTTGGCGCTCGCGGTCGTGCATGGCGTGATCCCACGATTGAGCGGGGGGCGGACCGCATCCGGAGCCGGCGCGATCCGGGTCTCGGCCCGCTATCCGCTCGAGCCGAAGAAGAACCTCTACGTGGTGCGCGTGGGCAGCGACTACTTCCTGGTTGGCGCCAGCGACGCCGGGATACACCTTCTGACCGGTCTCGACACCGAGCGTATCGAGGCCGCACTCCAAAACGAAGCGGCGCCGGGCCCGGATTTCTCCGCACTGCTGCAGGCATTCCGGCGGCCCAAGGGTTCCTCGTGAGGACACTGATGAACCGCATCATCCTAGTGCTGCTTCTCGCGCTCTTGCCCCGGCTTGCCTTCGCGCAGGCGCCTGCCGCCGGAGGCGGACAATTGTCCAACCCGGTGGTCCTCGTGATCGTCCTGGGGGCCCTGGCGCTGGCGCCCTTTGTGCTGATGATGCTCACGTCCTTCATCAAGATTTCAGTGGTGCTGTCGATCCTGCGCAACGCCATCGGCACGCAGCAGGCGCCCCCGAATCCCGTCATCACCGGACTGGCTTTCGTCTTGACGATTTTCGTCATGGTGCCTGTGGCGAGGCAGATGTACGCTGCCGCCGGAGCGATTCCCAACACCCGCGATCTCTTCTCCGAAGCGAGCGTGAAGAACCTGTTCGACGCCTCTCAGCGAGGCAAGGAGCCGCTGCGCAAGTTCCTCTCACGGCACGCTCATCCGCAGGATCGAACGCTCTTCATGGAGCTGGCAGCCCGGCTGGAGCGCCAGAGCGCTCCCGAGGCCCCGGCGCCGGTCGAGCGCGACGCATTCCAGGTGCTTGTCCCCTCGTTTGCCACGAGTCAGTTGAAGGAAGCCTTTCAGATCGGCTTCCTGGTTTTCGTGCCTTTCATCGTCATCGACATGGTGGTAGCCAACATCCTGCTCGCCATGGGCATGCACATGTTGTCGCCCGTCGTCATTTCGCTGCCCTTCAAGCTGCTGCTGTTCGTTCTCGTCGATGGCTGGTACCTGGTAGTGAGGGGCCTGGTGATGAGTTACGTATGAGGGAAATAACGCGATGAACCCCGAATTGACGTTGCGCGTTGCTCGCGAGGCGCTGATCCTGATCCTGCTGATCTCGGGCGGCCCGATGCTCGCCAGTATGCTCGTCGGCTTTATTGTCGGGATCTTCCAGGCGACGACGCAGATCCAGGAGCAGACTCTCAGCTATGTCCCCAAGCTCGTGGCCGTGTTTCTCAGTCTGCTGGTGCTCGGCCCCTGGATGCTGACCCATGCCGTGAAATTCGCGCGGGCGATCTTCGACATGATCGCGACCGTTCGCACGCGTCTTGACCGCGGTGAATCTCGCGCCGTTTCTGGGCGGCCAGGCGGTTGCCTCCAACGTGAAGATCGGTTTGAGCGTCGTGCTGACTGCCCTCATCCTGCCCGGCCTGGCGCGCGGCCAGGCTGCGCCGGCGAATCCGGTGCTCTTTGTGGCGCTTCTCGCCAAGGAAGTGATGATCGGGGTAACGATCGGGTTCATTGCGCAACTCCTGCTGTATGCCGTGCAGATGGCAGGCGCGCTCATCGACGTTCAGCGAGGCATGGACCAGCCGGGCTTGCACGCGCCGCAGCTCGCCGGGAATGTCTCGGCCATGGGTTTGTTCCAATTCCAGATCGGGCTCGTGATCTTCCTCTTTCTGAACGGCCACCTGATGTACATCCGCGCCCTGGCGGACAGCTTTGACCGGATTCCGCTGCTCGAGTTTCCGCGCCTGCTGTCGCACGTCTCCCTGGCGGAGCTCATGGCGCGCATCAGCGGACAGATCTTCGTGATCGCGATCCAATTGGGCGCGCCCGTTCTGATTACGCTTTTTCTCGTAGATGTGATTTTCGGCGCGATCGGCAAAATCGCCGCGCAGGTCAACGTGCACCATGAGAGCCAGCCGGTGAAGGCCTTCATCGGAGTGCTGATCCTGATCCCGTCGATCGCGTTTATCTTCAGCCGGTCGGGCGATCTGCTCAGTCAAATGATCTGGAACATTTATAACGTTCTGACGCGATTGGTGTGAAAAGGGGGCAGCATTTCAGGTGCGATCCCGAT
>JAJFBI010000712.1 GCA_020697385.1 Microvirga sp.
GCAGGCTAAAGGCAACCCGCCGCGGCAGGGAGCAGGGGCTTCATGCGCCGGAGGACTACGCCGGAGGACTACACAGAAACAGCATGCAGGTCGGCGTCCACACCTGGTGGATGCCGAAAGCAGACGAACAGGGCAGCCCGCCGGCTGACCACGACCGATCCGCATCTCACGCCATGAGAGCGGGGCCCGAAGCGGAAATGGTTTCCGCTTCCCCACTTGCAAAACCTGGGAGGTTTTCGTGCGCAAGCTTCTGACTTCTACTGCAATCGCGTTGACGATGCTGACCGGCGCTGCCCGCGCCGACGGCAGCGTCGAGGTGCTTCACTGGTGGACCTCGGGCGGCGAGGCCGCAGCTCTCGACGTTCTGAAGAAGGACCTCGAGATCAAGGGCATCGCCTGGACGGACATGCCCGTCGCAGGCGGCGGCGGCACCGAGGCAATGACCGTGCTGAGGGCCCGGGTCACGGCGGAAAATCCGCCCACGGCCGTGCAGATGCTCGGTTTCGATATCCTCGACTGGGCCAAGGAAGGCGCGCTCGGCAATCTGGACGATATCGCGGCCAAGGAAGGCTGGGACAAGGTCGTGCCGACTGCGCTTCAGCAGTTCTCGAAACATGAGGGGCACTGGATTGCCGCACCCGTCAACGTTCACTCCACCAACTGGATGTGGATCAACAAGGCGGCCCTCGACAAGGCGGGCGGCAAGGAGCCGGCCAGCTGGGACGAGCTGATTGCGCTCCTCGACAACTTCAAGGAGCAGGGCATCACGCCCGTCGCGCATGGCGGCCAGGCCTGGCAGGACGCGACCATATTCGACGCCGTGGTGCTCTCGCTCGGCGACGATTTCTACAAGAAGGCCTTCATCGATCTCGATGCCGAGGCGCTTGGCGGCGACCAGATGAAGGAAGCCTTTACGCGGCTGGCGAAGCTCAGGACATATGTCGACGACAACTTCTCGGGACGTGACTGGAATCTCGCCTCCTCGATGGTCATCGAGGGCAAGGCGGGCCTGCAGTTCATGGGCGACTGGGCCAAGGGCGAGTTCGTGAAGGCGGGCAAGACTCCAGGCACCGATTTCGTCTGCATGCGTTTCCCGGGAACGCAGGGCGCCGTGACCTTCAACTCCGACCAGTTCGCAATGTTCAAGGTCAGCGAGGACAAGGTGCCGGCACAGCTCGAGATGGCCTCCGCCATCGAGAACCCGACGTTCCAGGCCGCCTTCAACGTGGTCAAGGGCTCGGCGCCGGCGCGCACCGACGTGCCGGACACCGACTTCGACGCCTGCGGCAAGAAGTCGATCAAGGATCTCGCCGACGCCAATACGGCGGGCAGGCTCTACGGGTCGATGGCGCATGGCCACGCCAATCCGGCTTCCGTGAAGAACGCCATCTACGACGTGGTGACGCGTGCCTTCAACGGCGAGCTCACGCCGGAAGAGGCGGCAGCCGAACTGCCCGCCGCCGTAGCAGCCGCGCAGTAGCAAGAGCGGGAAAGGGGGCCGGCCCAGGCCCGCCCCTCCTTTCCCAAATCGCCAAGGCTCCCGGCGCCCCGCCGGGGGCCGGGTGGCCCATGACGGTGACAAGCCATGGACAGTCGCAGCAGAATACAGGACCTCCTGCCGAAGCTGGTGCTGGCGCCGAGCTTCGTCATCATCCTGGTATTCGTCTATGGGTTCATTCTCTACACGGGCGTCCTGTCGCTCACCGACTCGAAGATGCTGCCCTCCTACAATTTCGCGGGCCTGAGCAATTACTCCAAGCTCTGGGCTCTCCCGCACTGGTGGCGCGCCATTACCAACCTGGCGATCTTCGCCTCGCTGTACATCGTGATCTGTTCGGTTCTGGGCCTTCTGCTGGCCATCCTGCTCGACCAGAAGATACGCGGGGAGGGCTTCCTGAGGCCCATCTATCTCTACCCGATGGCGCTCTCCTTCATCGTCACGGGAACCGCCTGGAAATGGTTTCTCGACCCGGGGATCGGCCTCGAGAACACCATGCACCTGTGGGGCTGGGAGAGCTTTTCCTTCGACTGGATCAAGGACCGGAACTACGCCATCTACTGTCTGGTGATCGCCGCGGTATGGCAGTCCTCCGGCTTCGTGATGGCCATGTTCCTGGCCGGACTGCGGGGCGTCGACACCGAGATGATCAAGGCGGCGCAGATCGACGGCGCCACCCCGTTCACCCTCTATCGGCGCATCATCATTCCGCTCATGCGTCCGGTGTTCCTTTCCGCCTTCGTGGTGCTCGCCCACCTGGCGATCAAGGCCTACGACCTGGTCATCGCGCTGACGGGCGGGGGTCCAGGACAGGCCACCGAACTGCCGGCGACCTTCATGTATTCCTACACGTTCACGCGCAACCAGATGGGCATCGGCGCCTCGTCGGCGATCATCATGCTGGTGATGATCTTCTCCATCATCATCCCCTACCTCTACTCGGAAATCCGCCAGGGACGACGCTGATGGCCGCTCTTGCGAGCACCGAGAACGCCGTTTCGCACAACCGGATGAGCCGGGCCCTGATCTACGCCGCGCTCATCCTGTTTGCCGGTTACTACCTGCTGCCGCTCTACGTGATGCTCGTCAACTCGCTGAAGCCGCTGGACGA
>JAJFBI010000713.1 GCA_020697385.1 Microvirga sp.
AGCAGCCGGTCGTCGAGAAGAAGGACGTGACGAAGGAGCGGGTGCGGATGGAGAAGGAGTCGGTCACCGAGGAGTCGCAGGTCTCCTAGGAGGTCCGCAAGGAGCAGATCGAGGCCGACGGCGACATCGACCGCTAAGCGGATTCCGACAGCTGTAACCCTGAAAGCCCCGCATATGCGGGGCTTTCTTGTGCCGGGGAAGGCCGCAAGGCAAGCAGCGTCCGACCAGCACTGACTTGATACGGCCCCTGGAGTGTTCGATCTAGGCTGCGCCGATGGCGAGCGCCGTGTTGAGCCGCCGCGTCGGGAAGGTCGTCGGATACCCGCCGTTCTCCTGCGACATCGCCTACTCCCGCAGCCCCACGGCTTCGAGGGCAGGCGCAACGCCGCCGTACAACCGCACCCTTACGACGCGGCCGTCACGGAAGTCGGCGACCTGCGCGAAACGCGCAGAGGCTACGGGCACGCCGCTGCCCGCTCCCATTCCGTGTGCGCGGGTGATCGCGAGCACCTGATCCGGCCCGACGCGGCGGCACTCCTCGATCTCCAGTTCCATGCCGCTGATCGCCTCCGCCCAGGTCTCCCAGAATCGCTTCACACCGCCGTGTCCGTGGTAGGTGGTCGCATCCGGGGCGACGCTCTCATGGACGCTCCACTCGATGGCGGGGTCAAAGTTGACAACCGCTCCGTCGTAATCGCCGCGGCTGTAGGCCTCCATCGCGTGCCGGAAGATCGTTTCGATGTTCTCCTGCGACATCGCCCGCCGAGTATCCCGCCGGCGGGGGTATCGCGTGACCGCCGCACCGATCTCCGCCAAGGTCTCGACGGCATCGGTTTTGCCGCTGCTGCTTCTCGTCCAAACCAGGAGTCGTCCGCGACGGCGGGCCGACGACGCGGCGAGGATCGCCAGCGCCACCACGCCCAAGGTCAACGGACTGCTGAGAGCCGACGCCGCTGCTAGGGCCGAGCTCTACGCGAGGGCGCTCGATCCGGCCACCGGCTGGATGCGGCGAGAAAAGGTACGTCGTCTCGAGGAGCTGGAGCCGGAGCGTTGAGCAATGCCCGTTCCAGCGACTCCAGCCGGTTGCTTCCACAGCCGCAGCAGATCCTACGGAAGGTCCAAGCTCCGCAGCGGGTGCACTCGCGTCGCATCTGAGTGCCCTATCGGCAAGGCCAGCGCTCGGCTTTACACCCCTTATGAAGGACGAAGTTGCGGCGTGAATGCTCCCGAACAGCGAACGCGCTCCACGTTCTCCTGCGACATCGCCCGCCTCAGTATCCCGCGCTTCGATCCGCCGGCGTTGTTCTCGCGATCGTCGGGTGAGATGCTTGCCGCAGCGTCGAGCCTGCTTAAAGGAGGCGGTTTTGCCGAAGTACCTTGTCATGGCGTCCTACACAGCCGAGGGTGTAAAAGGAGTTCAGAGCGCCGGAGGTGCCAGCCGTCGTGAGGCTGTGGCCGAGATGGTGGAGGGCATGGGCGGGCAGCTCGAAAGCTTCTATTTCGGCTTCGGCGAGCATGACGCCTACGTAATCGCGGATCTCCCGGACAACGCGAGCGCGGCTGCCGTCACCCTCGCCGTGAACGCCGCAGGAGGCGCAACGTCTCGGACGGTCGTGCTTCTCACGCCCGACGAGGTCGACAAAGCGGCCGGGATGTCCGTGGCGTATCGCCCACCCGGCTCCTGAATAGCGACAGCGCCCGCCCAATATCCGTTCGATCTAGGCTCTGCCAAATGGCGAGCGCCGAGCTGCTGGAAGTCGTCCGCGCCGACGCGATACGTAGGTAGTCCCAAGGTCGAATATAGGTGGCGGGCACCGATGTGCCGACGCCGGCCCCCGCCTAGCGTCGAGCACATGGATCACAACTTCACATCCCCCGTTGGCGCCGGCCCAAGGAGGTCTCGCACGAAGCGCGCATTGCGCTATCGACCGTCAGCATCGATGACCGTCGCAGTCATCGCCCTTATCGCGGCGATGGGCGGCACCTCCTACGCCGCGCTGACCGTCACCGGCCAAAATGTCAAGAACTCGTCGCTCACGGGCGTCGATGTCAGGAATTCGTCGCTCACGACGTCCGATGTCAGAAACGGGAGCCTGCAGGCGCTCGACTTCAAGGCGAACCAGCTGCCCGCCGGCGAGCGCGGACCCCAGGGACCCCAGGGACCCCAGGGACCCCAGGGACCGCAGGGGCCCAAGGGCGACACCGGCGCTCCTGGAATCAGCGGGCTGCAAGTCGTCAAGAACGAGAGCGCATCCAGCTCGGACGCCAAGAGCGTCGCGGTGACATGCCCAGCGGGCAAGCAGGTCGTCGGCTCCGGCGTCGATATCAACAATGGATTCGGCGAAGTCGTGCTCGACCAGATCATCCCGACCGGGACGCAGGTGAGCGTCCAGGCCTTTGAGAAGGCCGGCGGGAGCGCGCAGGACTGGTCGATAGTCGCCATTGCGATCTGCGCGAACGTTTCGTAGCGGCTTCATTGGTGAGCGGCCCGTCCGTTAGGTAAGAACCTGGACTCAGCCGTGGTTGGGGCTCGGGGCGGAAGTGTCGCCCCGGCCCCCGAACGGCTTCGGCTTCGGTTGTATAGGACCCCACCGGACACATTT
>JAJFBI010000714.1 GCA_020697385.1 Microvirga sp.
TTCTTCACCCCGCACTCCGCCGCCGGCGGAGCCTGACATAGAGTGCACCGGATCCGCCATGTTGGGGAGAAGCCTCCTCGAAGCCGATCACCAGATGGCGCAGGTCGGGCAGGCGCAGCCAATGCGGCACCATGCGGCGCAGGACGCCCCGTTCTTCGAACAGGCCTTGGCTCACGGTAGCGCCACCCTTGCCGGTGATCACCAGGACGAGGGCATGGCCGGAGCCCTGCGCGCGATGCAGGAAGCTCAAGAGGGCGAAATGCGCCTCCTCCTGGCGCATCCCGTGCAGGTCGATGACGCTGTCGACATCCTTGCGGCCCCGACGCAGGGCCTGGAGCGTCTTGCGCTCCACGGGAGCCATCGGGGGCAGGGCAGGTTTCGCAGGCTGGAGAGGGGGCAGAGCCGGTGAGCGCTTCACCACCGCCGGGGCAGGGGCCGTAGCAAGCTTGTCCTCGGGCTCCGGCTCCGGCGGCAGGGCCTTGCCTTGCATAGGCTTCACATGCCGGGCCACATGGGACCAGAGCCGCTTCTCCTCGGGGCTGAGCTGGCGGGTGCGGCTTTTGCGGGTCATGAACGGGGTGCGGGCTGCAGAACCACGAAGTGCACGGGATGGCGCATGAGCCCGGCGCGGCGGCCTGCCTCCTCGCCGCTGCCGAAGAAGAAATCGCCCCGGGCCGGTCCGACGATGGCCGAGCCCGTATCCTGCGCGATCATGAGTCGCCGGAGCGGCTCGGCCTCGTCGAGGGTCATGGGCAATTGCCCGTCGAGCCAGATCGGCAGGCCATAGGCCCAGAGAGAGCGGTCGACGGCGAGGCTCCGGCCAGGCACGAGCGGGTGGCCTGCCCCGCCGATGGGGCCATCTTCGAGCACCAGTTCCGCTGCCTCGCGGAAGAAGATGTAGGACTGATTCCGCCGCATCAGGGCCTTGGCCGGCTCAGGATGGTCCTTCAGCCAGTCCATGAGCTTTGCGAGCGTCATGGATTCGAGGTCCATGGCGCCCTGCTGCACCAGCACCCGGCCGATGGACGTGTAGGGTCGTCCGTTGCGCCCGGCATAGGCCACGCGCATCACGGAGCCGTCGGTGAGGCGGATGCGGGCCGAGCCCTGCACATGGATGATGAAGGCCTCGCCCGGCTCGCGAAGATAGACGATGGGTTTGGCGAGATCGCCCAGGGCACCATCCTCGATGGCGGCGCGGTCCGGATAGGGCTCGTAGTCGTTGGCCTTACGCCGTGCCGCCTGAAGACCCTTCTCGATCCCCGGCAGGGTCTCGCTCTGCGGGATGGTGACGAGATCCTGCGGCCGGTCGAGGAGGGGAACCCGGTAGGTGGCATCCGGGGTACGCGAGCCCTGAAACTCGGGTTCGTAATAGCCGGTGAGAAAGCCCGCACCGGGATGGGGAACCACCGCATGAGGCCTGAAGTAAGTCTCGAAGAACCGTTTCGCCTCGGCCTTTCCAGCCTCGGGCGTCTTCAGAGCTTCGCGGCAGATTGCGAGAAGGTCCCTTTGAGGCGCTTGCGCCGGCCGCAGCTCGGCGGACGCGGCGTCAAGGGCCTGACAGGAGCGCAGGAAGGCCCGGAAGGCGGCGGCGTGATCGTCCGCCTCCCAGCCGGAGAGATCCTGGAAGGCGAGGGGCTCCAGGCGCGCAAGGTCCTTCAGGGCGGGCCCGGCCGCGGTATCGGACATGCTCAGCGTCCAGGTAAGAAGACAGGCAACGAGGACCCGTCCGGCATCCCTCATTGCCCCGCTTCGGTCGCCACGAGCAGCCAGTTGGGGTCGCGGCTGCCGAGGGTGCGGGCGAAGGTCCACACATCGGTGACGTCGGCCACGGTGTCGAGGCCTCCGTCCACAACAGCCCCGGAGGCATCGCGGGTGGCGGTGATCAGCTTGGACAGGAAGCGCACCACCACCTGGGCATTCTTGCCCTGGAGCTCGGCCCCGGCCATCTCGGCCTTGTCGATGGACACGAAGGTGGTTTCCACCGTTTCGCCCCGGCCCTCGCGCTCGGTGATCGCCCGCTCGAAGCCCTCATAGACCTCGCGGGAAAGAAGATCCTTAAGGGTGTTGCGGTCGCCCTGGGCGAAAGCCGTCACGATCATCTCGTAGGCGGACTTGGCCCCCTCCAGGAATTCAGCGGCATCGAAATTCGGCTCAAGGCGGACGATGCCGTCCAGCGCCTGAGCCGTGGGCGTGCCGGGCTCGGCGATGCCCTTCCAGCGCTCTGCCGGGGGAACCTCGGCGGCGGGGCGGGGGCCGTTGGCGCCCGGAAGGCGCACCACATTGTGATCGGGCTCGGCCGGGGCATTGCCCGGACGCAAGGGAGCATCCCGGCGCGACATCGGATCGAAGGGCGGCTGTTCGCTACCGGTCT
Source organism: Microvirga sp. (assembly GCA_020697385.1). Lineage (GTDB taxonomy): Bacteria > Pseudomonadota > Alphaproteobacteria > Rhizobiales > Beijerinckiaceae > Microvirga. The sequence goes on from JAJFBI010000714.1 coordinate 2,372, forward strand.
TCTGCCCCAGCACGGAGCGGAGGCGCCAGATCACGAATACGGCGAGAACAATGAAAATGAGGGTCGTGATGTCGAAGGAATCCTGCATCGTCGATCCGTTGTGAGCCTGCCCGCGCCCGGTTGCGGCCGGGCGTTGTGTCGAGGAGGTGAAGGTGTCATCCTTCGCATATGGGGTCTTGAGGTCGTAACATCCACCTCTGCCCCCGACAAGCGAATGAGTTGGCTCAAAA
>JAJFBI010000081.1 GCA_020697385.1 Microvirga sp.
GAGGGACACGATCAGGACGGGAATGGGGGCGAGCAGATACAGCATGGCCGCCAGCGGGGTCGCCTTGACGATCACCGCGGTCAGGAGGGCCGATACGAGGCCCGCGCCTGTGCCTGTTGCTACAAAATTCATCGTCTCGCTGTCCCACTGCTCATCGGCAGGGTTAGAGGCATCCGCCTCAACTGACCCGGCGGGGTTTCACCGCTGGGCGATCTGGTAGGGAGACGGGCCGCGCGAGGCGGCCCGCCAAAGTCTTGCTTAACGGATCACGTAGGGCAGCAGGCCCAGGAAGCGGGCGCGCTTGATCGCCTGGGCGAGCTCGCGCTGCTTCTTGGCCGACACGGCCGTGATGCGGGACGGAACGATCTTGCCACGCTCGGAGATGTAGCGGGACAGGAGCTTCGTGTCCTTGTAGTCGATCTTCGGCGCGTTGGGACCCGAGAACGGGCAGGTCTTGCGACGACGGAAGAAGGGACGACGGCCGCCGCCAGCGGCGCCACCGGTTGCACCAAATGCCATGATTAAGCCTCCTCGCCTTCGCCGGCGCCGTCAAAGCCGGTATCGCGCTCACGGCGCTCACGGTCCTTGCGCTCGTCGCGGTCGCGCTTCTGCATCATCACGGACGGCTCGGTCTCGAGCTCTTCGACCTTGATGGTCATGAAGCGAAGGATGTCTTCGTTGATGCGCATCTGACGCTCCATCTCGGCCACGGCCGGAGCCGGAGCGTTGAGGTTGAACATCGTGAAATGCGCCTTGCGGTTCTTTTTGATGCGGTAGGCGAGGGACTTCACGCCCCACATCTCGGTCTTGTCGACGGTGCCGCCATTCTGCTCGATGACGCCCTTGTACTGGTCGACCATGGTCTCGACCTGCTGCGGGGTGACATCCTGGCGAGCCATGAAGATATGCTCATAGAGAGGCATAGTGGGCCTTTCTCAGGGTTTGAGGACAAGCCTTGCACTGTTTTGAGGAGTGTCTCGGCCGTTTCGCGCATCCGATCGGCGCCAAGCCCTTCGAGCCTGCAAGGCCCGAGCGATTGTCGAAGGCGGAGACACGGGACGACGGGTTCGCAAAAACCCTGCATGGCCAAGCCATACCGTCCGTTCAGCCCCCGGCCGGAGCGAACGCGAAGCGGGGGCTATAGGCGATTTGGGTCAGGAAGGCAAGGGTGAGGAAGTTTGCAATTTCCCACGTCATCACCGGCCTTGTGCCGGTGATCCCGATCCGAAAGGCGTTGAGTTTTTCCAATCGGGATGGCCGGGGCAAGCCCGGCCATGACGTGGAGGGTGTGATCCCCAGCGACCGGAGCGAGGGAGGGGGGACGATCAGGCGCGGAAATCTGAATTCTCTTCCCCTTCGCTAACGGTGATCCGACCAGGAATGATACAGCGCGACGATTTGCCGTTGATAGCCTAGCCGACCCTCAATGGGACTCTGGTCAGCGGCCCATACTAGGCTACAACACCCTTATGAACGCTCTCCCCTTACGCCTCGGCGTCAACATCGATCACGTCGCCACCGTCCGGAACGCCCGCGGCGGCGCTCATCCTGACCCGATCTCGGAGATGGTGGGCCTCGCAACAAGGCTTCATCCCCACGCGGCCTGCCTCGTGCCCGAAAAGCGCGAGGAGCGCACCACCGAAGGGGGGCTCGACATCATCGGCGCCCATGCCCATCTGCGTCCGGTGATCAAGGAACTGAAGGGCGAGGGCATTCGCGTGTCTCTGTTCGTCGAACCGGAGGTAGCGGTCATGGACGCGGCCTGCGACCTGCAGGCTCCCGTGGTCGAACTCCACACCGGCACCTATTGTGAGGCCGTGGTCGAAGGCGACGAGGTGAGGATCGCCCATGAGTTGGAGCGCCTGTGCCGGGCGGCCGAGCATGGCGCAAGGATCGGCCTCGAAATCCATGCGGGCCATGGGCTCGATCTCAGATCGGTTAGGCCGGTGGCGGCCATTCCGCAGATCGTGGAGCTCAATATCGGCCATTCGCTCATCGGCGAAGCCATCTTCATGGGGCTCGACGAGGCCGTGCGGGCCATGCGTGCCGCCATGGACGAGGGCCGGGCGCAGGTGCCGGCATGATCCTAGGCATCGGATCCGACCTCTGCGACATCCGGCGGATCGAAAAATCCATAGAGCGCTTCGGCGACCGCTTCACCCACCGCATCTACACGGAGGGCGAGCGGGCCAGGAGCGACCGGCGCGCGGCGCGGGCGCCGTCCTATGCCCGCCGCTTCGCCGCAAAGGAGGCTTGCGCCAAGGCGCTTGGCACGGGCCTGAGCCATGGCATCTTCTGGCGCGACATGGAGGTGGTCAACCTGCCCGGCGGCCGCCCGACCATGCGGCTCACGGGAGGCGCCCTGAAGCGCCTGCAGGCCATGACGCCCGAGGGTCACCGGGCTGTCGTCCACGTCTCCCTAACGGATGATCCGCCCATGGCCCAGGCTTTCGTGATCATCGAGGCGCTGCCGGCATGAGACGGGGCTGCGTTGCAGCAGGACGCGGCTTAGGTTAGAGCATGGCGCGGCAAAGCGGCCTTCCCGGTCGCAATCAATTGCCGTGACGACGATATCGAGAGAGGCTTGCACCCGGGGCTGAGTGCAAACCCCTCTCGACTGTCACAGCACAGGAACGCGGCAGAAGCTGCCCCGTCCAAAGAGCATAGGTCGAGCGACGTGAGCGAAAAAACCGGCAAATACGTGGGTAGCACCGTGAAGAATGAAGAAGGCGGCCTCTGGGAAACGATCAAGGTCATCATCCAGGCCCTTCTGATCGCGGTGGTCGTGCGCACCGTGCTGTTCCAGCCCTTCAACATCCCGTCGGGCTCCCTCATCCCGACCCTACTGATCGGCGACTACCTGTTCGTCTCGAAATATTCCTACGGCTATTCCAAGCACTCGATCCCCTTCAGCCCGGGCATCTTCTCCGGCCGCATCTTCGGCTCCGAGCCCAAGCGCGGCGAGATCGCGGTGTTCAAGCTGCCGAAGGACAACTCGACGGACTACATCAAGCGCGTGATCGGCCTTCCCGGCGACAAGATCCAGGTGATCAGCGGCGTGCTGCACATCAACGGCCAGCCGGTCCAGCGCGAGCGGGTGGAGGACTACAAGACCACCGACCTGTACGGCCGCACTGTCAGCGTGCCCCAGTTCCGCGAGACCCTGCCCGGCGGCGTGACCTACAACGTCATCGAGCGCGACGGCGACCGCGGCTACTGGGACAATACCAACGTGTATACGGTGCAGCCCGGCCACTTTCTCATGATGGGCGACAACCGGGACAACTCCACCGATTCCCGCGACGAGGCGAGCGTCGGTCAAGTGCCGTTCGAGAACCTCGTGGGCCGCGCCGAAATCATCTTTTTCTCGATTGACGAGACAGCGTCCCTGTGGCGTCCGTGGGAATGGCCGCAGAAGATCCGCTGGAACCGTCTCTTCGAGGGGATCCGCTGACCCGTGGCACGCCGCAAGCCGAACCTCGAAGAGCTTCTGAACAAGCTCGGCTACCGCTTTGAGAATCCTGCGCTCCTGGACGAGGCGCTGACCCATGTCAGCGCGCCCAAGGCCGATGGGCAAAGCTATCAGAGGCTGGAATTCCTGGGCGACCGGGTGCTTGGCCTCGCCATCGCCGACCTGCTCTACCGCACTTTTCCGGGCGCCCCGGAAGGCGAGCTGTCCCGGCGTCTCGCGGAACTCGTGCGGCGCGAAAGCTGCGCCGAGATCGCCATTACTTGGGATGTCGGAACCTATCTTAAGCTCGGCGCCGGCGAGGCCCACGCGGGCGAGCGGCGCAACCAAACGATCCTGGCCGATGTGTGCGAGGCGATCATCGGCGCCGCGTTCATGGATGGCGGCTACGACGCCGCCCGTGGCGTGGTCGAGCGCGCTTTCCAGCCGTTGCTGGAGGCGCCCCGCCGCCCGCTGCGCGATCCCAAGAGCGCCCTGCAGGAATGGGCGCAAGGGCGCGGCCTGCCGCCGCCGACCTACTCCATCGTCGAGCAGACCGGGCCGGACCACGCGCCGAAGTTCCGGGTGATGGTGAAGGTCAAGGGCGCGGAAACCGAGTTCGGCCTCGGCACATCGAAGCGCATCGCGGAACAGGCGGCGGCGCGGAGCCTTCTCTTGAGAGAGGGCGTCTGGACGGAGGAAGAGCATGGAACAGCCTGAGCAAACCAACACGAAGGCCGGTTTCGTCGCTCTCATCGGAGCCCCGAACGCAGGCAAGTCGACGCTGCTGAACTCGCTCGTCGGCTCCAAGGTCTCCATCGTGTCGCGCAAGGTGCAGACCACGCGGGCCCTGGTGCGCGGCATTGCCATCGAGGGCGAGGCGCAGCTCATTTTCGTGGACACGCCGGGCATCTTCAAGCCGAAGCGCCGCCTCGACCGGGCCATGGTCACCTCGGCCTGGGGCGGGGCTGGCGATGCCGACGTGATCGCGCTCCTGCTCGACGTGCGCAAGGGCATCGACGAGGAGGCCGAGGCGATCCTCGCCAAGCTGCCGGAGCTGAAGCGCCCGAAGGTACTGATCCTCAACAAGATCGACCTGATCGAGCGCTCCAGGCTCCTTGAGATGGCCGCCAAGCTCAATGAGATGGTGCCCTTCGCCCATACCTTCATGATCTCGGCCCTCAAGGGCGACGGCATCGAGACCATGAAGCGCCAGCTCGCGCAGATGATGCCGGAGGGCCCCTGGCTCTATCCCGAGGACCAGATTTCCGACGCGCCTCTGCGCATGCTGGCAGCCGAGATCACCCGCGAGAAGATCTACGAGCGCCTGCACGAGGAGCTGCCCTACCAGTCCACTGTCGAGACTGATCAGTGGCAGGTGCGGCCCGATGGATCTGTGCGCATCGAGCAGACCGTGTTCGTGGAGCGCGACAGCCAGCGCAAGATCGTGCTCGGCAAGGGCGGACAGACCATCAAGGCCATCGGCCAGTCGGCCCGCAAGGAGATTGCCGAGATCGCCGAGACGCCGGTTCACCTCTTCATCTTCGTGAAGGTGCGCGAGAACTGGAGCGACGATCCCGAGCGCTACCGCGAGATGGGCCTGGAATTCCCCCGAGGGGGCTAAGCCCTGTAGGCTGTTCGTAAGCCGCCCCAGTGGCGGCCGAGCACGCGGATGGGGGCATCCACCTCCTGCATCATCACGATCTTGCCGCCGCCCATGTCGCGGGCATAGGCCTGCACGATGAAGGGTCGGGTGGACCGGGCCGCCGTGATGCCGGCGCGGTCGTCGAAAATCCGCTTGTTGCGGGCGTTCGCCGCGTTCCACACCGGATCGCCCACCCTCTGAGCCTGAGAGTAGATCCGGTTGTGAACCGGGATATAGCCGTTGCGGTCGATCGCGAGGCAGAAGGCCATGGTGGTATCCGAGGCCAGGACCCTCTCGATGATTGGGGGCAGGAGCTTCTCGAAGACCGGCAGATAGGCCGTGCCGTACTGAACCGGATCCGTGCTTGGCAGCAGGCGGTAATTGGTATCGAACACATCGTCCCGAGAGACCTGGCCGTCGGCGACAGCCTGCTCGATCAGCATCTCCACCTGACGGGCGGTCTCCTGCGCCAGCAGGATGCGCGGCCGATAGCTTGCTTCCACCTGGGCCACGAAACCGTCGATGCGAACACGCGCCTCATCGTTGAGCCTGTCGAAGCTGCAATGGATGCCCATGGGGCTGAGAGCGACGATCCTGGCGCTGACGCGGCCCAGGTGCTGGATGTCGATCTCCACCGGCAGGCCGGGCCTTGCATCGATGTTCGGAACGGCGGCCATGAGCAGACCACTGGAGCTCACGTCGATCAGGCGGGAAGACGCGTTGCGGTGAGAGATCCACAGGGTTGCCGCGCGGTCGACAGGAAAGCGGTCCGCCCGCCGCCTGTCGCCGATCTCGCTTTGGCGGATGACGGTGACGAAACGCTGCCCGAGAGCTTTTGCCAATCCGTCGGCCTTCCGGGTCGCCTCATCGGCCTCGTGGGCTCTGGCGCTCGCATTGAGGGAGATGGAATCCACGTCACCCGCATGGTCGCCTACCTTGGCAACGCTTGCTGAGGTCACGCCGGCCAGGCGGGAGGCCTCGCTGATGGCGGCGTTCTGCTCTCCGACGGCGCAGCGCACCGTGTCGAAGACGGGGCGGACACCTTGGACGGCCTCCACCACTTCCGTCACCGCGCCCGTCGAGGCCTGGGCCGTATCGCGCAGGCGGTCGATGCGCAGGCGGATGTCGTCGGCGGCTTTGCCGGTCTGGTTGGACAGAACCTTCACTTCGCTGGCCACCACGGCAAAGCCCTTGCCGGCCTCGCCGGCGCGTGCTGCCTCGATGGTGGCGTTGAGCGCCAAAAGGTTGGTCTGGCGCGCTACAGCCGAGATCGTATCCACGATACCGACGATCTCCGCTGTCGCGGCGGAGAGCTGCGTAATCAGCTCGCTGGCCTTCTGGGCGGCCTGAATGGCGTTGTCGATCCGCGTGCTCGCATGATCCATCGAGCGGCCGATCTCGGAAGACGTGGCGGCGAGTTCCTCGGTTGAGGAAGCCAGCGAGAGGGTCTCGGCCGATGCAGTTCTACCCGATGAGGCAAGCTCTCCGGCATGGTCGCGAATCTCGGTCAGGTCCCTCTCGACGGCGGCCACGTCAGAAGCGGCAACCGCGATGGCTTGCGTGACACCCTCGATGGCTTTCAGGACATCCGCCTCAAGCGCGGCCACCACCTCGGTGTCGAGGCGGCTCTCGCGCGTGACCGCGGGCGTCTCTTCCTCCGGTGGGACCTGAACGGTTTCGTCCAGGGCATCTGCTTGTGGAGCGCGCCGCAGAATACCAAACATCGCCGGGCTTCCATTCTATTCGTGCTTAACCCAGCGTCACCCGGAAAGGTTAACAAAGGGACAATACCGGACGATATTTCTTCCCGAACACCATGCCCATACATGTGCTCCCCGGCCGGAAGTGCCGCCTTGGTTCGAAAACAATGGCCGAGAGCAGGAAACCCTTTAATTTACATGGGTTCATACAGTTTTCCGACGCAACCAGATGACCACTAGGGCTTTATCATGGAAGGTGACGGAAAGCCGGTTCGATCCCGGACACAGCCTTCCTAACGTTGCGTTCCAGCCGTTTCAGCGTCGACGTCCCGGAGAGGCCATGAGCAGCCCTTCTGACCAAACGGCGCAAAGGCGTCTCGCAGCTGTCCTTGCCGCTGACGTGGTGGGCTATTCCGATCTCATGTCCAGAGACGAGGAGGGAACGCTTAGCCGCCTCAGGGATCTTCGGCGTCAGGTCATCGAACCACGAATCCATTCCCATCATGGGCGGTTGGTGAAAACGATCGGGGATGGGTTTCTGGTCGAGTTTGCAAGCCCCGTCGAGGCCGTCCGCTGCGCGGTGGAGCTTCAGGAGGCGCTCGCGGGAGGTTCCGGGAAGGAGGTTTTCAAACCCCTTCAGATGCGGGTCGGCATCAATATCGGCGACATCATGGTCGAGGAGGATGGCGATATCTTCGGCGACGGTGTGAACATTGCATCCCGGCTGCAGAAGATGGCGCTGCCCGGCGGTATCTGCCTTTCAGGGAAGGTCTATGACGAGGTGAGAGGCAAGCTTCCCTATGAGTTCGAGGACAAGGGGGAGCACCAGTTCAAGAACATCGGTCGACCGATCAGGGTCTTCTGCCTCTTGGAAGGAATGGACACGGCGCAACGATCGGCAGAGCGCCGGCCCTCCGGCTCTCATCCGGAAGGTCCCTCCATCGCGGTCCTGCCCTTCGTCAACATCAGCAAGGATCTCGAACAGGAATACTTCGCCGACGGCATTGTCGAAGACATCATCGCGGCCCTGTCGCGTTTCAAGTCGTTCCTCGTCATCGCCCGCAACTCGACATTTGCCTACAAGGGCCGTGCCGTCAGCGTTCAGCAGATCGGCCGCGAACTCGGCGTCCGCTACGTGCTGGAGGGCAGCGTCAGGCGCTCGGGCCCGAGAATCCGGATCACGGCCCAGCTGGTCGATGCGAGCACCGGGATGCATCTCTGGGCCGAGCATTACGACGGCGGCGTCGAGGATGTGTTCGATCTCCAGGATCGGATCACGGCCAGTGTCATCGGATCGATCCAGCCTTCGATTAGAACGGCCGAGATCGAGCGGGCCAGGCGCAAGCGACCTGAGAATCTCGATGCCTATGACCTCGTGATGCGGGCGCTTCCCTATGTCTGGGCCTTGGAATACGAGGCCAACAAGGAGGCGACCCGGCTTCTGGACAAGGCGCTTCTCCTCGATCCGGGTTATCCGCTCGCCATGGCCCTCGCCGCGTGGTGTCGTGGCCAGCGGATCGTCTACAACTGGTCGAAGAACCTCCCGGAGGACAAGCGCGAGACCCTGCGCCAGGCGCAAGCGGCAGCGGCCTTGGCCCACGAGGATCCTTTCATCCTCACGGTGCTCGGCGCCGCCCTGACGATCACGCGGGAGTTCCAGCGTGCCACATCGATGCTGGAGCGTGCGCTGTCGTTGGACCCGAACTCGGCCTGGGCCTGGAACCGCAGCGGCTGGCTGCACAACTACCACGACGATCCGGAGGTCGCGATCCAGCACTTCGAGCGGTCCCTGCGCCTGAGCCCCTACGATCCGATGGCCTTCAATTGCGAGATGGGAATCGGCTGCGCTCATTTCATCGCAAGACGCTACGATCTTGCTGCGCAATGGCAGGAAAAGGCGCTCATGAGCAAACCGAACACCGCATGGATTCATCGTACGCTCGCGCCCGCCTACGCCCTCGCGGGCGAGCCAGACAAGGCACGGGAAAGCGTCGGCGAACTGGTGAAGAGCTATCCCGGGATTCGGATCCTGGACATTCTCCAGGCGATGGCCTTCAGCAAGGAAGTGATGAGTCGGTTCGCCGAGGGGCTGCGGCAGGCAGGCCTGCCGGAATGAGGGTCTTCAAATGAAAACCGGGAGGATGGGCACCCTCCCGGTCTTTGGTTTTACTGCTGGTTCTGGCCCTGCAGCAGCGGGGTGATCCGGCGCAGGGTCACGCGGCGGTTCTGCTGCTCGGGGGCTTCCGTCGCCACTTTCAGATACTGCTCGCCGTAGCCCTGGGTCGTCAGGTTTTCGGCCGGGATCTGGAAGCGCTGCGTGAGGATCGTGGCGATGGTTTCCGCGCGACGGTCCGAGAGAGTGAGGTTGTCCTCGTCCGCCCCGACCGCATCGGTATGACCCTCGACGAGGAAGATCTCGTTCGGGTTGCGGGAGATCGCCTCAAGCAGGCCCTCGGCGATCACCCTCAGCTGATCGATCTGATCCGGCGGCAGCTCCCAGGAGCCGAACTCGAAGGTGATCGTGTCGAGGTCGACCCGCGGCATGCGCTGACGCAGGGGCTGGCTGCGGCGGATCTCATCGAGGGTATAGGCCCGTTCGACCCGCTCCACCGGCGGCGCCGTGAAGGCTTCGACGATATCGGCCCGCGAGGCGCGCTCCGTCTCGACGATGTAGCGCTCGCGCGGGATGCGCACGTTCGGAGGCGGCAGGCGGATGACCTCCTCCTCCATATACCCATAGCCGGGGCGGCGCTCGATGCCGCTGCGGCGGTTCTCGATCAGCACGACCTCCCGTCCGGCGGGCTCGCGCCGCACGCGGCGGATCAGGTTTCCATCCTCGTCGCGCACCGTGAGGATCTCGGAGCCGTCGGGGCGGCGCACGATGGTAACCTCCTCGTTGCTGCCGCGCCGCTCCACGCGGACATCGGCGTCGCGATAGGTCCGCCGGAAGCGCTCGGTCTCGTCGCTGCGGATGATCACCTCATTGCCCTGGCGAACGATCGTGCGATTGCCCGGCTCCTCGATGATCACCCGGCCGCCCTCACGACGCTCGCGCCGCTCGCGGCGCAGGTCCTCGATGCGGACGCGGGAAGGATCCAGCGGCTGGGTCGTGGCAGGCGCTGCCTGCTGAGGTGCCGTCTGGGCCGGTGCGGGTGCCGTCGGCTGGGCTCGCGTCGCCGGGGCAGGAGCAGCGGGTGCTGTCGGCGCCGGTGCGGTGCGCGTTGCCGGTGCAGTGGGCGCAGGCGGCGGAGCCGCGGGTGGCGCCGTTGGTGCGGCAGGCGCAGGCGTTGTCGGGGCTGTCGTCGTGGTGGGCGCGTCCTGGCCAGGACGCTGGTCACGGGCGCGCTGGCGGTCCGGTCGCTCCGTGTCACCCGGACGGGCCGGCCGCTCCGCATCGGTCGGTCGGGGAGCGCCTGCGGCAGGCCGCTGCTGGGCTGGAGCCGGAGGTGTGGCCGGTTGAGCTGCCGGAGCCGGCGTGCTCGGCGGTGTTCCGGCGGCAGGTGCCTGCGGCCGTGGACGCTCGCGCTCCTGGG
>JAJFBI010000082.1 GCA_020697385.1 Microvirga sp.
AGGGGCACGACGGTTCCGCCGGAGGCTTGGTGCTGCAGCTGGAGCGAGCCGATACCCATGAGATCGCCACGTGGGCCGATCAACGCCGTTCCGCCCCAGTTGGGATGAGCTGGCGCGGTGAAGATGGCGCCGTCGATCAGGTACTCCCAATAGCCTGCGAATTCCTGGCAGGCGACCACCTGCGCCGCGAGGGAATGGACCTGCCCTCCGCTTCCCCCGACCACGACCTGGTCTCCAGGCTTCAGGCGCCGGGAGTCCCCAAGAGCCAGCACAGGCACACCAAGAGGCTCGAGCGCCTGCACCAGACCAAAGCCGCTCTCATAATCATAGGCGATCACATGCGCCTGCACGGCTCGCCCCCGATTGGTGGTGAGCCAGACCTCTTCGGCTTCGGCGATGAGATATCCGATCGTCACGACAAGGCCGTCATCGCGGATGACCACACCTTGTCCTGCCCGTTCGACTCCGAGGGTCTCGGCGGTGAAAGCATCTTCGGGAACACGCGCCCGCAGGGACACCACGGCCGACAAGGCATTCTTCAGGTCGTAATCGAGAAGCCTTGGATCGGGCTGGAATTCAGGAGGAATTTCCCATTCGTCGGGTGGTTGCATCAAAAACTCCCCGGTCTCTCCGCCGAGAACCTGCACCCTTTCAACATGGCAGGAAAACTTATCCCTTCAACAGCCCTCCCCCATTTTGACGCACAAAAAGCCGTGTTCTCAGGATGAGTTGGTCCAAGTCCAGGACGCCGTGTCGATCCTGAAACCAAAAACTTGGTGGTGTCCTAGGAGGGAAGAAACGGGTTGCTAGGCGGTCTCCAGGGCTCTGACCGGAGGCGTCTCCCGCTCGACCCGCTGCACCTGCTCTTGGCGCCTCTCCAGCATTCTGATGGCTTGCCTGGCATAGAGGCGAAACTCATGCTTCAAGCTTCGGGACGCGTCCTCCCAAGCTCCTGTCTCTTGCCGAGCGGCAAAAAACGCTCGGGCGATATGCTCGACCTCAAGATCCACCTGATCCACCTTTGCCCCCACGGAGAAAGTCTTGCGTCTCTCTCACGGCACGCGGAACAATGCCGCTGCGTCAACCGCCAAGGTGTCTGATTTGCAGGGATGTGTCTGTATCAAAAAAGACACGATCTGGGCGCTTCGAAGAAGGGAATATAGCCGCCCTTTGACGCGCTTATGCCGCTCGGGCCTTTTCCAGGAAATGGTCGATATCCTGCTTCAATCGTTGCAATTGCTGATCCAGGGTCTGCTTGGCATTTGACACCTGATGAGCCGCCGACGCGGCGGAGGACGTTGATCCTGACAGAGCCTCGATGCTGCGCACGACCGCATGGGTATGATCCGACGTCTGATTGACGTTCACGGCAATCTCGGAGGTGACGGCAGCCTGCTCCTCGACCGCAGCAGCGATCGCCGTCGCTATGCCGCTCAAATCATCCATGATGCGCCCGATGTCGTCGATATCTGACACGCTTTGCCGGGTTGCTTCCTGAATGGCGCCGATGCGCGAGCCGATCTCGGTCGTGGCCTTGGCAGTCTGGTTCGCCAGGGTCTTGACCTCCTGAGCCACCACGGCAAAGCCCTTGCCCATTTCGCCTGCTCGCGCCGCCTCAATGGTGGCGTTCAGGGCAAGAAGGTTGGTTTGAGCGGCAATTCTCTCAATCAGATCGACCACGTCTCCAATCTGCCTGGCCTGCTCCGCCAGTCCATTGACCGTATCTTTCGTTCGCCGGGAACTCTGCAGAGCGTGCCGGGCGACATCGGCCGAGCGGCTGGCCTGCTGCCCGATCTCGCGTACGGACGAAGCGAGCTGTTCCGTGGCCGCTGCACCGGACTGCATGTTGGACGCGCTTTGCTCCGCGGCGCTCGTCACCTGATTGGCAAGGCTGCTGGCATCGGCCGTAGCAGCGTCGAGAGCGGCCGCACTTTCAGACAGAGCTCCACTCGCCAGACCTGAAATCTGCAGGCTTTCCTGAACGGCACTGGAAAACGAAGCAACAGCCTGCGCCAGCATCTCACCCTTCTTCTGCCGTTCCTGAACAAAGGCATCCTGGTACACTGAGATTGCGAAATCCATATCCAGCATAACGGCCCGGTTCACGACCATGAGCTTACGGGCCAGCAACGACCCGGTGAAACGATGCTTTTTCGAGAGCGCAGTAGCCAGCTCGTTCAGGATGAAGGCATAGCCTCCAATGTACCAGCGAGGTTCAAGGCCTATCTTGTTATGAATGAGACCGATGCGATGAATGCCCTCGACGTAGGAGGCATCGAAACTGCCGTTGAAAAGGCGCCCCCAATGCTGCAGCTGAGCCGATACGAGACGCGATTGCTGCGCTCCAATCATCTTCGACAACTGCGGCTGCCGGTGCATATGCTCATAAAACCGTTCAAGGATTCCGGGCAAAACAGGCTGAATATCCCGCCAGACCGTGCGCAATTCCTTACGAACGTTTTCATCAATGCCAATAAATAGAAGCCGTTCTGCAACCGCTATATCGTTGTGCAAGACACCTACTCCAATCAATGGAGGAGCTTTAGCCATTTAGGCTTGATTGAAGCTTGCAAATCGTCTGCTGGATTAGTCTGGTATTGATTATGCGACCCAGCTTATCGGTCTCCTCGGCCCAATCTGAAACCAAGACCGGGATAGTGCGTTGTCCCGAGCAGTTGTGGGGCTACAAAATGATCTCTAAGGCAACAAAGTTTCTTCACTCGCTGAAAGCTGACAGGTCCGCACCGCGGCACCGCAGCAACACTCCCTCACTGCCGACTGACATTCAGGATCACCTGGGCCGGATGCTGAGAGCAGAGTATTACGAACGCGGAGACAAGCCGCGCTTCCTAGGCGACCCTGCGGTCCCGCTCGAATTCGATCCCTACCTCCAGCGTCTCGACCGGAAAGAGAGAGATCTGCGATCCTCGATGATTGGTGAGAAAGGGAAGCATGCCGTCGCTACCGCTCTTCTAGGAGTCCATGCCTAAAGCGCTGATCGGGTGGCTTATAACCGATATGGGTTGCTATACTCAACATCACAGCCATTCGGTTAAGGGATCCCAACAAACATCTTTGACGATTTGATCCCAGCTTCTTCCCTCATGGTTGGAGCTGAGACTTTTAGAGGATTGTGGAACTCTCTTCATGGATGAGCACTTCAAAAGCCATGAGAGCCATTAGCGGCAGAGCTGTTCTAAGGCAGGCATTCAGGCACTTGGAGCATGAAGTGCCCGGCAAAGTCGCGCGGGTGCTCCGAAACCTCCGCCATCCAGCAGCCAGATGGATCAGGTTGCCCGTCGGCGTTCTCTTCGTTGTCGGAGGGATATTCTCGATCCTGCCTTTCCTCGGAATATGGATGCTGCCGTTGGGCCTTTTGCTGATGGCCTACGACATCCCTTTCCTGCAGAAGCCTGTCGGTCGGTTTACGATCTGGGCCGTTCACAAATGGGCGCTGCTCCGACAGCGATTTTTTCCAGATCGCCCTCACCGATAGCAGCCCCCAATGACGCTATCGATCCGGTAGAACGCCGCCGAGTTCGTCCTCGATATAGATCGAGATGATCTCCTCGAACGTTTTCTCTGCCTGAAAGCCCAGACTTTCGGCCCTGCGGGCATCGAAGCGCTTGGGCCATCCCTCGACGAAGCGTACGATACTCGGATCGACCTCATGCCGGATCCGCGCGACGCAACGCTCCCCGGCAATCCGCCTGAGTGCATCGATCTGCTCCGCAACCGTCGCCGACACACTCGGCATCGTCAGGGTACGGCGCGGTCCTACCTGAGAGAGATCGAGATTTGCTGCATGGATGAGGAAATTGACGGCGGATCGAGGCGAGGCATGCGAGTGACGCACATCCAACGGCACCGGCAGGACAGCCTCCTGCCCATTCAAAGGCTCCCGGATGATGCCTGAGAAGAACCCTGATGCGGCCTTGTTGGGCTTGCCGGGGCGCACACAAATGGTCGGCAGCCGGATCCCGATACCATCGAAAAACCCGCGCCGTGAATAATCGGCCAGCAGCAGCTCGCCGATGGCTTTCTGCGTGCCGTAGCTCGTGAGAGGCGTCAGGAAAAACTCGTCGCCAATCGCCTCTGGGAAAGGCGCTCCGAACACGGCGATGGACGACGTAAAGACCAGCCTTGGCTGATACCCATCTCCAACATGCCGAATGGCATCAAAGAGGAACCGCGTGCCATCGAGATTGATCCGGTACCCTTTCTCCAGATCGGACTCCGCTTCGCCGGAGACGATGGCAGCCAGATGGAAGATGACATCCGGGCGGCTTGCGACCAGGCGCTCCGCCTCTCCCGGGACCGAGAAATCGGACGCCAGGGTGTCGATAGCAAATGGAGCTTCAGGACGCTCCGGCTGGACCACATCATGAAGAACGAGACGCTTGATCTCCTGCCCACCGAGATGCCGCTCATTCACCAGACGCTCGACAAGCTTGCGGCCGACCATTCCGGCGGCTCCGAGGATGAGGATCTGCATCGTTCAAAATCCTTTATTCAGGAATGTCGCAGCCGAGTCTGGTGAACTCAAATTTTAATGGCCGAAACGTATGTGGCGCCGCTCAGCAGCGGCGCCACGTCTTTAGGAGCGGATGATTACTTCCCGCGAACCTTCGTGAGTTCGTCCTGCATCATCTTCACGGTCTCAGGACCGATGGTCGCCGCATGCTTCTCCCAGACGCTCTTCGCCTGCTCACGCATCCGGTTGGCTTCCTGAGCATTCAGTTCGTTAACCACCGTGCCCTCACCCTTGATCTTGTTGAGAGACGCTTCCGACAGCTCACGGGACACTTTGCGCTGCTCATCACGGGCTACGACGGCACAATCGCGCAAAGCCGCCTGCTCATCCTTCGACAATCCGTCCCACATCTTCTTGGAATAGAGGACTAGGAACGGCGTATATGCATGACGGGTGACCGAAAGGTACTTCTGCACCTCGTAGAACTTAGAGGTGTCGATGGTCACGAAGGGGTTTTCCTGACCGTCGATGGCCTTGGTCTCCAGTGCGGTGAACACCTCACCGAAAGCCATCGGGACGGCATTAGCCCCTAGGGTCTTGAAGGTGTCGAGGAACACATTGTTCTGCATGACGCGAACCTTGAGTCCCTTGAAGTCTTCCCATTTCTCAACCGGGCGGCGCGAATTGGTGAGGTTTCGGAAGCCGTTCTCCCAGTAGGCCAGATTGACGAGCCCAACGGACTCGAGCTTCGCATCGATATGCTTGCCGAAGCTGCCGTCGAGAACCCCATCGGCCTCCTTCTCGTTGGCGAAGAGGAACGGCAGGTCGAAGACGCCGAGATCGGGCAGAATGCCGATCAGCGGCGAACTCGAGGTTACGACCATCTCCTGCGTTCCTGAGCGAAGGGCCTGGGTGGCCTGCAGATCGCCGCCGAGTGCATTGCCCCAGAAGCCCTGAACCTTCAGTTTGCCGCCCGACTTGTCGGTCAGGCAAGCCCTGAACTTCTCAACTCCCTTACCATTGGGGTGATCCTCGTTCACGCCGTTGGAGAGGCGGATATTGCGCTCCGTGAACTGCGCATAGGCCGGAAAAGCCGCAAGGATGGTCGCCGCAACACCTGCAGCAAGGGTGAACTTGAATGCCTTCATGTTTGTTTCCTCTCTCTTTGTTTGACTTTAATCGACTTAGCGTCCCCGTAGCCAGGCGAGGGGTACTGTTACCAATTCGGGGATTAGGATGAGAAGGACGAGTACGATGAGCTGAGCGATCAGAAACGGGCTGACGCCGCGCATCACGGCTCCCATCGGCACGCGGGCGACGCCGCTCACCACGTTGAGCACAATCCCGACAGGAGGGGTGATCAATCCGATTGCATTGTTGATGATAAACAAGACGCCGAAATAAACCGGGTCGATGCCTGCCTGCTTGACGATGGGCATGAGGACCGGCGTCAGGATCAGAACGGTTGGGGAGAAATCCAGCGCCGTTCCGACGATGACCACAAGGAACATCAGGGCGAACATGAGCAGGGTCTTGTTACCCATCAGGGGTTCGATAAGGCCACTGATCTCGCCAGGAATGTTCGCCTGAGTGATCAGCCAAGCGGAAACCAGAGCTGCCGCCACCAGGAACATCACCACGGCCGTGGTCTTCGCTGCCGTAAGAAACACCCCGTACAGCATCGACGGCTTCAGTTCGCGGTAGACGAACATGCCAATCACGAGTGCATAGACGGCAGCCAGGACCGCGGCCTCCGTTGGCGTGACGATTCCCCACTTGATTCCACCCAGGATCATGACCGGCATCAGAAGCGCAAAGAAACCGTCGATAAACGCCTTGCCGCGCTCCCGCATGGTGGTGCGTGGGAACGTTTGCATCTTGTCTCTTCGACTGACGATGGCCCACGCGACGACGAGAGAAATACCCATCATCAGGCCGGGCACGATCCCGGCGAGAAACAGCTGCGAGATCGATACATTCGCCGCAACGCCGAAGATGATGAAGCCAATCGAAGGCGGGATCACAGGAGCGATAATGCCGCCCGAAGCGATGAGCCCTGCAGCACGCGGAATATCGTACCCTGCGTTCCGCATCATCGGGATGAGAATAGCCGCAAGGGCAGCCGTATCCGCCGCCGCGGACCCGGACAGGGCGGCGAGGATAAGAGCCGCAACGATGGCAACATAGCCAAGGCCACCGTGGATATGACCTAAACACGCCAGGGCAAAGTTGACGATGCGCTTCGACAGTCCTCCGACATTCATCAACTCGCCGGCCAGGAGAAAGAACGGAACCGCCAGAAGCTGAAAATTGTCTGCTCCGATGATCATGTTCTGCGCCACGATCTGGCTGTCGAAATTGCCGAGCCAGAGCATGAGTGCCAGCGCGCAGACGATAAGCGCGAAGGCGATCGGCATTCCCAGGGCCATGGCCCCTAGAAGGGATGTGAGGAATACGACGATCGTCACTCGAGGTGCCCTCTCAGATCATGCGCTTCATCGTCACTGTAGTCGCCTGCGAAAGCCCGAAGCTCCTGATCGCTCAGGCGACCTGTGAGAACCCGCAGGATGCGAAGGGCAGCCATGAGGCCGAGCCCGATGCTGGCGAAAAAGCCGACGCCATAGACCCAGAGCATCGAAATCTCTGTAATCGGAGCATAATTGGTGGCGTTGATCTCCGCCTGCTGCCAAGTCCCCCAGAAGAAGACGGCGCAGCAGCCGATCACGAAAAGGTCTGACAGAATCATGCAGAGCTTGCGCCCCCGATCGCCCAAGCGGGACACAAGGGTCTCCACGCCAAGATGGGCATTCTGCCGCCCGACCACGACGGCGCCAATGAATGTCAGCCAGACGAAGAAATAGCGAGAAAGCTCTTCGGATACGTCGATCCCCGTATCGAAAAGGTAACGCAGGACGACATTGCCGAAAACCATGACGACCATGGCGGCGAGCAGGAGGACCAAGAGCCCCTCCAGACCCTTGAAGAAGTAGGATACAGCCCGGTCCACCGTTACTCCCTGCCTCTCGTTCCTGCCCACATTATTCTGTTCACCTCCGGCGACTGTTCAAGGTCGCTCGGGAGCAAAGTTTCACTGATCCAAGGCCCAGTTTCGAGGAGTGTCAATTCGGCGTGGAACAGTCTTGGAGCGCCAGATACTGGAGCAAGTGCGAACCTCAGGGAAGCGTTCTAATGTTGCAAATTATACTTATGACTACGAGAGCGCACCTCCATTTTAGTGGAAATCACGCCCTGCTCTTCAAGTTCCAGCCCCACATTGTAAACGTTGTCCTGTGGTGTCCTTTATGCCCAGATAGAGCGCAGTCCTAGCGAGAGCACAATGAAGATTACTGGTGTCGAAACAATCCGCCTGCAGGAATTTGCGAACATCATCTGGATCCGCCTTCACACCGATGAGGGCCTTGTCGGGCTGGGCGAAACCTTCATGGGCGCCGCGGCGGTGGAAGCCTACATTCATGAGACCGTCGCGGCCAAGCTGATCGGGCGCGATCCACTTCAGATCGAGGCCATCAACCGCGATCTCCAGAACTATCTCGGCTGGAGATCGGCCGGGGTGGAGACACGGGGCAACTCAGCGGTCGACATCGCCCTGTGGGACCTGTTCGGCAAGGCTCATGGCCGGCCCGTTTGCGAGATGCTGGGAGGCCGCTCACGGGACCGGATCCGGGTCTACAATACCTGCGCCGGATACAGGTATATTCGCGACAGCCGTGCGCAGAAGGTGGCGAACTGGGGCGTCGGCAGCGCCGAGGGAGCCTACGAGGATCTGGAGGCATTTCTGCACAAGGCTGACGATCTGGCGCATTCCCTGCTGGAGCAGGGCATCACCGGCATGAAGATCTGGCCGTTCGATGTCGCAGCCGAGCGCAGTCACGGCTACGACATATCCCCTGCCGAACTGAAGACGGCTCTTGAGCCGTTCGCGAAGATCCGCAAGGCCGTCGGTGACAAGATGGACATCATGGTCGAGTTCCACTCCTTGTGGAGCCTGCCTATGGCCAAGAAACTCGCGGAGGCTCTCACCGAGTTCGACACCTACTGGCATGAGGATCCGTTCCGTCTCGACAATATAGGCGACCTCAAGGAATATGCCCGACATTCCACGGCATGGGTCTGCGCGTCCGAAACGCTTTCCTACACGCACGCTTTCCGGGAATATCTCGAAACCGGCGTCGCTGGCGTCGTCATGCTTGATCTGTCCTGGTGCGGCGGCCTTACCGAGGCGCGCAAGATTGCCGCCCTCGCCGAGGCATGGCATGTGCCGGTTGCGCCGCATGACTGTACGGGGCCAGTGGTTTACGCGGCCTCCTGCCACTTCTCTCTGCATGCAAGGAATGCGCTGATCCAGGAAAGCGTGCGGGCGTTCTACACCGGTTGGTACACCGAACTGGTGACGGAACTACCTACCGTCACCAACGGAGAGGTCGCGGTCAACATGAAGCCGGGCTTAGGCCTTGAGTTGCTGCCGGACCTCTGCAGCCGGCCAGATGCAATCGTCAGAATATCCAAGGGCTCATACATTTGAAGATATGGAATGCCATGAGCGATTTGATTGATGCCCTGAAAGCTGCCCTTGGATCTCAGGTCAAGACAGGATCCGACATCCCTTTACGCAACCATGCCGATGCCAGCGGTCTTTCGCCCACACCTCCCAGAGCTTTGGTTCTGCCGCAGACGACAGAGGATGTCGCCACCGCTCTGCGAATCTGCCACGAGTATGGCCATCCAGTCGTCACCCAGGGCGGCCTGACTGGATTGGCAGGCGGCGCACATCCACAGGCGGGAGAAATCGCCCTCTCCCTTGAGCGCATGAACGGTATCGAAGAGATCGATGCAGCCAGTGCGACACTCACAGCTCTTGCTGGCACCCCGCTCGCGGCTGTGCAGCAGGCCGCCGATGAGGCAGGCTATCTATGTGGGATCGATCTCGGCGCACGAGGCACCTGCACCATCGGGGGCAATGCCGCCACCAACGCGGGCGGCAACCAAGTGCTGCGCTATGGCATGGCCCGCCGCAACATTCTTGGGCTGGAAGTCGTTCTTGCGGACGGCACCGTTGTCCGTTCGCTCAACAAGATGCTGAAGAA
>JAJFBI010000715.1 GCA_020697385.1 Microvirga sp.
CAGGCCGACGATTGTCGGACTGGTTGCGCACAAAGAAGCTGAGCCGACGCTTTGAGCTTGATGCTAGTGATCGGCCCCCTTTGGGTGGTCCGGTTGGAATGTTAGAGCCTTTTCGACTCACACGCACTCGTATCCTGCGTTGACGAGATAGTTGCGACATTCGGTTGGCGTGAAGGCATCGAGCAGGGTTCCGATCGCCGTCCAGAGCACGTCCTTTGTGCGTGCGGCGGCCTTCCTGAGCAGCGCCTTCAGCTTGGCGAAGAGTTGCTCGATCGGGTTCAGATCCGGTGAGTAGGACGGCAGGTAGAGCAGGCTTGCGCCGACCGCCTTGATGACTTCGCGAACACCGGCGACCTTGTGAGCCGGAAGGTTGTCCATAACGACGACATCGCCGGGTCGCAGGCTTGGCGCGAGCATCTGCTCGACATAGGCCCGGAACACCTCGCCGGTCATAGGTCCGTCCAGCACGCACGGGGCGATCACCCCATCGCTGCGCAAGCCGGCCACGAAGGTCGTGGTCTTCCAGTGTCCATAGGGCGCGGCGTCGACCAGACGCTTGCCTCTCGGACCCCAGCCGCGCAGCCGTGTCATCGCGGTGGTCGCGCCCGTCTCGTCGAGGAAGACAAAGCGCTCGGCATCCATGTAGCGCTGCCAGACCCGCCAGTGGCTGCGGTGGCGGGCGACGTCCGGCCGGTCCTGCTCGGCCGCCCTGAGCGACTTTTTTTGTGCGACAGGCCGAGCCGGTGCAGCATGTCGGCGATAGTCGAGAGCGCCTTCACCTCAATGCCACGCTCGGCCAGCTTGGCCTGGATCTCACGAAGCGTGATCCCGGCCTTCGCTGACGTAATCGCCCGCAGGTCGTCGGCATGGGCCTCAAGCACCGGACGTCGGTGGCCGCCGATCTTCGCTGGCGCCGTGCTGCCCGTCCGGCGCACCCGCTGCATCAGCTTGACCACCGCCGACGGGCTCACCTCAAAGCGCTCCGCCGTTCGCCGAGCCGAACTCCCCTCCGAAACAGCTCGGGCGATCCGCTGACGAAGGTCTTGTGATAAGGGCACCGTCATCATGAACTCCTCCGCTCACATTCGGCACCCTGGAACGTATGGCCCGCCCCGTCTGCAAGGGGTCTTGGTGAGCATGGCGCGAAGCAGTCTGCATGAACGTATCCGGCTTCGGAGCATGCTCCCTGCCAAGATGGAGATCCGCGCGACCCCGTCCTTCAAATCAGAGCGGCCATGGAGGCCGTTCAAAGGTCCAGGTTTCGAGGGCGCCGGTCGACTGTCAGGCCATCTCTGTCGCCACCTCCCACAGACATCGCGGGCGAGACGGCGCTGTTGCCGTTCGCCGATCCTTGTTCGTCAGCCGGCGGCCAGTGCCGCCTCATAGCTCCGGCCTCGCGCGAGCACCGCCCAGACGATCCGGGCAAGCTTGTTTGCCAGCGCGACCACGACCGTGTTCTTGTGAGCTCTCGCCAGGAGCTCGCGCAGCCACCGGCCCAGCCGCGTCTCGGTTGCGGCGAGTCGGGGCAACACCGCTCGGGCGCCGTGGATCAGGTTCTTGCGCAGATAGCGGCTGCCTCGCTTTGTGATCCCCAGCAGCTTCGGCCTGCCGCCGGTCGTCGCCTGTCGGGGTACGAGGCCGAGCCACGCCGCTAAGTCTCGTGCCTTGGCGAACGCGCTGCCGTCACCAATAGCGGCTACGAGCGCAGTGGCATTGATCGGCCCGATGCCGGGGATCGTCGACAGTCGGCGGGCGGCATCGTCCTGGCGCGCGTCGGCCACAAACTCATCATCGAACATGCGGATGCGACGATCCAACTCGCGCCACTCCGCGCGCATGTCAGTGAGGAGCAGCACGATACGAGGGCTCAGGCCGGCAGCATCCTCCATCAGCACCTCGTCCGCCCAGTCCGCCAGCACCTGTTGGCGCCGGGGCAGGACGATGCCACGCTCGAGCAGCAGCGACCGCATCTGGTTGATCAGCGCCGTGCGTTCTCCGACCAGCCTCTCCCGCGCACGGTGGAGCGCCTGTACGTCGAGCTGGGCCTCGCCCTTCAATGGCACAAACCGCATCGTCGGCCGGGTCGCCGCCTCCGCGATTGCTTCGGCATCGCGATCGTCGTTCTTTTGCGCCTTCACGTAGGGTCGAACATACTCCGGCGGCATCAGCCGGACCCGGTGTCCGAGCGCTTCCGCAAGCCGACCGACATGATGCGCACCGCAGCACGCCTCCATCGCCACCGTGCACCTCGGTAACTTCTTCAACAGCGGTTCAATGCCGTCGCGCGAAAGACGCCGCCGGAGAACCACCCGGCCCGCCTCATCAACGCCGGCCACGCTGCAGCTGTTCTTGCCCAGGTCGATCCCGAGCATCACTACGTGCGTCATACGAGCCTCCTCCTCATCAGGAGCAACACCTTACCGGTCGCGCTCAATGAGGGGCGGGCCATCCCATAATCAGATCTGCACCGCTTCGGGAATCCTCGCCCGAGTCACACTCTCAGAGATCGGGTATTAGACGGCGCCGCACGGGCATATATGTCGCGCCCCACCTCTGCATAAATCCAAAAGCACGGCAGGAGAGCCCCAAGCACCACCT
>JAJFBI010000716.1 GCA_020697385.1 Microvirga sp.
GACAGTGTTGAGGTTCCGGCGCCACACTCGTCCTGCGATCCCGGATCTGCGCTACGCTCCGTCCGGGATGACGATAAAAGTCAGCCCCGCGCATCCCGCCCGTTGAATGGGATCGGCGTGATGTCCGCGAGGTCCACCGTCTCCAGGCAGCGCACGTTGATGGCAGCCGTCGCCTCGCCGGTCGGCTGCTTACCTTCGCCGAAGGTGGCTGCGCCGCAGGTGGAGCAGAAGCGGTGCTGGATCGTGTGCGTGTTGAAGGTGTAGGTGGCGAGATCCTCCTCGCCGCGGATCACGGTCAGAGCGCTGCGTGGCACGAAGGTCAGAAGATAGCCGTTACGCCGGCAGATCGAGCAGTTGCACTCAATCACCTGCGCGAGATCCGTCTCGACCTCGTAGGCAACCTTGCCGCAATGGCACGAGCCCTTGTGAAGCGCCACTCCTCTCCCCTCGTTTGTTGTCAGGCCGCGTATGCCACCATCGCCGTGACGATGAGGCCCGCGCCGAGAACCGCCACGAAGCGGTCGCCCATGGTGAGCGGCTCCGCCCTGCCCTGCGCGGCCATCTGGCCGATGATCATATCGAGCACCAGCGACACGGCGAACGGCCAGGCGGCGGGCGGCACGACCAGCTCCTGCAGATGCGGCCGCGGCGCCACGATGAAACCGATCACAATGCCGGAGACCAGCACCGCGGCGATGTAGAGCAGGCGCCCGCGCGATAGGGACATCGGCATCACGCCTGGCTCGCGGCTTTGGCCCCGAGCGCCGCCTGCGCGGCCGCAAGGCGCGCGATCGGGACACGGTAGGGCGAGCAGGACACGTAGTCGAGCCCGGTCGATTCGCAGAAGTGGATCGACGCCGGATCGCCGCCATGCTCGCCGCAGATCCCGAGCTTGATGTTCGGTCTGACGAACGGGTCGGCCGGCAGCAAGCCCTTCTGGGTATATGGCCCGAGGAACGAGGCCGCGTCATCACGCGAGATGCCAAGCGTGGTCTGCGTCAGATCGTTGGTGCCGAACGAGAAGAACTCCGCCGATTCTGCGATCTCGCCGGCGCGCAAAGCGGCGCGTGGCAGCTCGATCATCGTGCCGACCTGATACTCGATGGCGACGCCGCTCTCATGCTTCACGGCTTCCGCCATGGCGACGATGCGCTCCTTCACCAGATCGAGCTCTGGTTTCGTCATCACGAGCGGCACCATGATCTCGGGGACAACAGGCTGACCGGTGGTCTTGCCGGCTTCCACAGCCGCCTCGAAGATGGCGCGCGCCTGCATCTCGGCGATCTCAGGGTACGCCACCGCCAGGCGGCAGCCGCGGAAGCCGAGCATCGGGTTGAACTCGTGCAGTTCGCGCGCCCGGTGCCTGAGCTTATCGATGGGCGCGTTCATGGACTTCGCCACTTCCTGCATCTCTTCCTCCGAATGCGGCAGGAACTCGTGCAGCGGCGGATCGAGCAGGCGGATCGTGACGGGCAGTCCGCTCATGATCGAAAACAGTTCGGCGAAGTCCTTGCGCTGCATCGGCAGCAGCTTGGACAAAGCTGCACGGCGGCCCGCCTCGTCGTCGGAGAGGATCATCTCGCGCACCGCCACGATGCGGTCGCCCTCGAAGAACATGTGCTCGGTACGGCAGAGGCCAATGCCTTCCGCACCGAACGAGCGCGCGGTCTTGGCGTCGAGCGGCGTCTCCGCATTGGCGCGCACCTTCATGCGGCGCACCTTGTCGGCCCAGCCCATGAGGGTGGCGAACTCGCCCGACAGCTCGGGCTCCAGCATCTTCACCTGGCCCAGCAGCACCTGGCCGTTGGAGCCGTCGATGGTGAGGATCTCGCCCTTCTTCAGAACCTGGCCCGCCACCGTGAGCGTCTGGGCGGCATAATCCACGCGGATCTGGCCCGCGCCCGACACGCAGGGCTTGCCCATGCCGCGGGCGACCACCGCCGCGTGCGAGGTCATGCCGCCGCGGGTGGTAAGAATGCCCTCGGCCGCATGCATGCCGTGGATGTCCTCAGGTGAGGTTTCGACGCGTACAAGGATGACCTTGTGGCCAGCCTTCTTGGCGGCTTCCGCGTCATCCGAGTTGAACACGATCGCGCCTGAGGCCGCGCCCGGAGAGGCCGGCAGGCCCGTGGCCAGGATCTTGCGCTCGGCCTTGGGGTCGATGGTGGGATGCAGCAGCTGGTCGAGGGCTGCAGGCTCCACGCGGGTGACGGCCTCCTCCTGCGTGATCAGGCCCTCGCTCGCCAGCTCCACGGCGATGCGCAAAGCGGCTTTCGCCGTGCGCTTGCCGTTGCGGGTCTGGAGCATCCAGAGCTTGCCGGTCTCCACCGTGAATTCCATGTCCTGCATGTCACGGTAGTGCTTCTCGAGGATGCCATAGATGCGCACCAGCTCGTTGTAGGCGTCCGGCATGGCGCGTTCCATGGAGGGCTTGTCGGAGCCCGAGGCGACGCGCGCCTTCTCGGTAATGTCCTGCGGGGTGCGGATGCCTGCCACCACGTCCTCGCCCTGGGCATTGATGAGGAACTCGCCGTAGAGCTCGCTCTCGCCGGTGGAGGGATTACGGGTGAAGGCGACGCCCGTGGCCGAGGTCTCGCCCATGTTGCCGAACACCATGGCCTGCACGTTCACCGCCGTGCCCCAACTCGCCGGGATGGCATGCAGCTCGCGGTACTTGATGGCGCGGTTGTTCATCCAGGAACCGAACACGGCTCCGATGGCGCCCCAGAGCTGCTCTTGCGGCTCCTGCGGGAAGGGCTTGCCCAGCTCCTTCTCGACCAGCGCCTTGTAGCGCGGGAGAATGGCCTTCCAGTCCTGGGCGGTCATGTCCGTGTCGAGCGTGTAGCCCTTGCGGTCCTTGAACTCGTCGAGGATCTCCTCGAAGTGGTGGTGCTCGATGTCCAACACCACGTTGGAATACATGGTGATGAAGCGGCGGTACGAATCATAGGCGAAGCGCTCGTCGCCGGCGCCCTTGGCGAGCGCCTCGACGGTGACGTCGTTGAGCCCGAGGTTGAGCACGGTGTCCATCATGCCCGGCATGGAGGCGCGGGCGCCGGAGCGGACGGAGACCAGAAGCGGGTTCTCGGCATCGCCGAAGGTGCGGCCGGTGAGTTTGCCGACATAATCCAGGGCCTTCTCGACTTGGCTTTTAAGCTCCTGCGGATAGGCGCGGCCGTGGTCGTAGTAATAGGTGCAGACTTCCGTCGTGATGGTGAAGCCCGGCGGCACCGGCAGCCCAAGGTTGGACATCTCGGCGAGATTCGCCCCCTTGCCGCCCAGCAGGTTCTTCATCCCCGCCTGGCCCTCGGCCTTGCCATCCCCGAAAGGTGGAGCCCAAACGCAAGCTGAACAGCCACGGTTCCGGGAAATTTCAGAAGGGTAGACCTTAGAGGCAGGAAAGACATCCTTGAACCTACCACGCCGTCATTCCGGGGCGGCTCGCAAGAGCTGAGCCCGGAATCCATATCCGCTAACGCTGCAGGATAGCATGGAGCGGCTTCCGAGGTGTCCTCCTCGGCGCACGTCGTG